>JAGPCN010000309.1 GCA_018058035.1 Fuscovulum sp. | reverse complement strand
TCAGCGGCGGCACGATCGACCGGCAGGTCTGCGCATCGACGAATTCGAAGTCGTCATAGGTGCGCTGAAAGGTTTGGAAGGTGACCTTCAGCTCGTCCAGTTCGGCGGGGGTGATGGCCACCCACAGACGGCCCTTCTGCGACCATTCGGTCGGATAGCCCAGGTCTTCGTCCAGCCGGTCCCACAGCTTTTCGGCCTCTTGCGCCAAGGGCGCCTCAAGCGGCGAGGCGCCGCAGAGGCTGAGCAGGCCGGTCGCGCGGGACGAGGCCTCGTAGGCGGTCGCGCCCTTGTCCAGCACCAGCACGCGCGCCCCGGCCTTGCGTGCGCGCCAAGCGGTCGACAGCCCGACGATGCCGGCGCCGACGACGATCAGGTCAAAGGTTTCCATCGGATGTCCTCTTGCGCATCGGGCCGGTCAGTCCAGCACGGGTTCGGGGTCGTGCAGCCAGTAGGACCAGCGCAGGCCCGGGGGTTCTTCGGCGGCGATCAGCGAAAGGTCCACGGGGCGGACCGGAAAGCGATAGCTGCCGGGGCGGATCTGCTCCAGCCCGATGCCGAAGCGCAGCGACAACAGCAGCGCCGCCTCGTCGCGGCAGCGCCGGCCCTGGCAATGGCCCATGCCCACCCGGGTCATCCGCTTCATCAGGTCTTGATGCACGCGCGGGCCGTCGCCCGATCCGGTCAAGGGCGATTTCGGCTGGCGCAGGCTGCCCTGCAGATAGGCCGGAGGCGCCAGGCCCAGAAAGGCATCGCGGCTGACGCTTTCGCATTTGCACAGCGTCACCGCGCCGCCGCCGGTGGCGTGCAGCACCTCGATCCAGCGGCGCAGATAGGCGCCCTGATCGGTTGCGGTGGCTGGCGCGGGCTGTGCGGCGCCCATCGGGCCGCCCTCGGCCATCGCCGCCAGGACGGCGTCGGGATCGGCGCCGCCGCTGGCAAAGCCCGACAGCCAGAACACGTTGTCCAGGCTGGTGCGCCCCGCCGCATCGGTTTCCGGCAGCCACGAGCCCGCGCCCGCATCGAACCGCATCCGGCAGCCCATGGCGGCCGGCAGCTCGATGTTCGGCAGGGCGCCGATCGCCAGGCACAGGCTGTCACAGTCCAGCACCGTCTCGGCGCCGCTGGACAGGTCGCGCAGCCTGGCGCCGGTCACCGCAACCTTGCCTTCAGCTGCCACAAGGGCCGATCCGAACTGCACCGCCACACCCAGGGCGGCAATCTCGGCGCGGGCCGCCTCGCCCGCCGCAAAGACAGCACCCGGTTCGACCATGCCGACGACCGCGACCCCGCGCGCGACCGCCCGACGGACAAAGTCGACGGCGCGGGCCGAGGTGCCCAGAACCACCGTCCGTTCGCCCTCATAGCACTGGTAAAGGTCCAGCAGCGCTACCCCCGCCTTGACGCCGAACACGCCCGGCAGTTCCGCCCCCTGGAACGAGGGCACGAAATCGCGCACGCCGGGGGAAAGGATCAGCACGTCGTGGTCCAACAAAGCGTTGCCCTCGGCGTCCACCAGGCCGACCTTGGGGGTGCCGATGTGGCGGCTGTTCGGCCCGTTCTGGAACGCGCCCCAGGCGATGGTGCCGACCCGGACGTCGATGCCCGCCTCGGAGCAGGCGAAGATGCCGGGGTTCGCCTCAAGCACCACCTGGGCGATGGCGTTGGCGTTCATCAGCGCGGCGGGCAGGGCCGCGCCATAGAACCAGGGCGCGTCGAACGACATCTGCGCCATGGTCTGCGGGTGTTCATCGACCAGGGTCACGGCATGCCCGGCCGCCTGCGCCTTCAGCGCAAGGGCACAACCTGCATCGCTGGCCCCGATGACCGTCACGCGAAGGGGCATCCGGTCGGACATCGGCTTACTCCTCGGCCTGGCGGGCGACCCGCTCCATCGTCTCGGCGTATTCCATGATCATGTCGTAGATCACCGCCTTGACCGTGGTGGGTTCGTTGATCCGGCCGACGATCTGGCCCGCGGAATAGGTCATCCAGTCCTTGCGGCGGGCACGTTCGACCCGGCGGAACGGCTCGCCGGACAGGATCGACTGCATCGGCACCTGTTTCAGCGGGGCGGGCGCATCGGGGCGCAGCCAGGCCTCGGTGTACTTGCTGCGGACGGCGCGGCAGGGCTTGCCGGTATAGCCCAGCGTGATCACCGCATCCTCGGGCGTCGCGGCATAGATCACCTCGCGCATGTCGGGCGTCAGCTCGCTTTCCGTGGTGCCCAGCCAGATCGAGCCGCACCAGACGCCTTCGCACCCCAGGGCCAGCGCCGCCGCCATCTGCCGGCCGCGGCCTATGCCGCCCGCCGCCAGAACCGGCACCGGCGCCACGGCATCGACGATCTCGGGCCACAGCACCATCGAGGTGATCTTGCCGGTATGCCCGCCGGCCTCGCTGCCCTGCGCGATGACAAGGTCGGCACCGGCGGCGACCTGCTTTTGCGCCTGCCGCACGCTGCCGACGATGCCGCCGTACTTGATCCCCTGCGCCTTGATCCGCTGGATCACATGATCAGGCGCCACGCCAAGGGCGCTGACCACCAGCTTGATCGGATGCTTCAGCGCCACCTCCAGCAGGGCCTCGCTGACCTCGGGGCTGAAGCTGAGGTTGCGGGCATAGTTCGCATACCAGCCCTTCACCTCATCGTCCGGCAAAGGCGGAATGCCCTCGGCGTCCAGCAGGCCGTTGATGAAATCGACGTTCTCTTTGGGCAGCACCTCGCGCGGGCTGTCCTTGAAATCGACCGGTGTCGAGGTCGACGAAAACACCATGTCCACGCCATAGGGCCGCCCGCCGATGTGGTCGTCGATCCACTTCAGCTCTTGCTCCAGATGCTCGGGCGTCATCCAGGCGGCACCCAGCACGCCGAACCCGCCCGCCTTCGAGGTGGCCACGACAACATCGCGGCAGTGGCTGAAGGCAAAGATCGGGGCCTCGATGCCGAACATCCGGGTTGCCTCTGTCTTCATTTTCGGCCTCCTGAGGGTGGAACTGACTTGACAGGCACTTTTCATACTTCAAAGTATGTTTACCTGTCCCGTGTGACAGATGTCAAGCCAAGCCGGGTGTCCGACCATGAAGACTGCATTCGATCATATCGTCGTCGGCGCCGGTTCCGCCGGCTGCGCCATTGCGGCGCGGCTGAGCGAACAGCCCGGCCTTGAGGTGCTGCTGATCGAGGCGGGGCCTGACGCGAACCCCTGGACCATCCGCATGCCGCTGGCGGTGGACCGGCTGCTGAACGGCAGCACCTACAACTGGCGCTTCGAGGCCGAGCCGGAGCCGGCGTTGCAGGGCCGCGCGGTGGCCCATCCGCGGGGCAGGGTGGTGGGGGGGTCTTCGGCGATCAACGGCATGGTCTATACCCGCGGCCATCCGCTGGACTTCGACGACTGGCGCGACCGCTACGGCTGCGCGGGCTGGGGTTATGCCGATGTGCTGCCCTATTTCCGGCGGATGGAAACGGCGCCCGGCGGCGCCTCGCGCTATCGCGGCGGCGATGGCCCGCTGAAGATCACCCGGCCCGATCCGGGCGCAAACCCTCTGAACGCGGCCTTTCTTGCGGCCGGGCAGCAATCGGGGCACCCGGTCACCGACGACTACAACGGCGCCCAGCAGGAAGGCTTTGCCGTGGGCGAGCAATCCATCCTGCGCGGGGAACGCCGCAGCACCGCCGTGTCCTACCTGACGCCCCAGGTCCGGCGCCGCCCCAACCTGACCATCCTGCCCGATTGCCTGGTCGAACGGATCGTCATCCAGGGACAGGCCGCCGTTGGCGTCACGGTTCGCCGTGCCGGCAGCACCAGCGCGATCCGTGCCCGCCGCGAGGTGATTCTGGCGGCCGGCGCCATCGGGTCGCCGCATCTTCTGCTGTTGTCAGGCATCGGGCCGGCGGCGCAGTTGCAGGCAGCGGGGGTTCCGGTGGTGCTGGACCGGCCCGCTGTGGGGCAGAACCTGCAAGACCACCCCGACCTGGTGATCCAGTTCGCCTGCCGCCAGCCGGTCACGCTGCGCCGCCATGCCTCGGGGGTGGGGCGGATCGTGACCGGGCTGAAATGGTTCGCCCTGCGCCGCGGCGTGGCGGCCAGCAACCAGTTCGAGGTCGCGGCCTATCTGCGCACCCGCGACGGCCTGCGCAAACCCAACATCAAGCTGGAATTCTTTCCGCTGGCGATCTCGCACGCCGACTACCAGCCCT
>JAGPCN010000308.1 GCA_018058035.1 Fuscovulum sp. | reverse complement strand
GCCCAAGGTGCGCGCCTTCATCGACTTCCTGGCCCGCCGTTTCACCGACAAGGGCCCCGACAACTGGTAAGTCTTCAACGGGTTACGCCTTCGCCCCGGACGCGCGTCCAGGGCGCTGCCTGACGGCCCGCGTGCCCCCCCGCCCGCGAGGCCGCTACTGGGTCGAGGTCTGAACCGCCTCGACCCGCCTGTTTTTCTGCCGCCCCGCTTCGGTCAGGTTGCTGGCCCGCGGCGCCAGAGGGCCGACGCCCTCGGCCGTCACCTGGCCCGGCGCCACGCCCAGACGCATCAGCAGCACCTGCCGCACCCCCTGCGCCCGCTTGCGCGACAGGTCCACATTGGCCTTCAGCGCGCCCGAGGCATCGGTATGCCCGACCAGCGCGACACTGCGCGCCGGATCGGCCTTCAGCCAGTCGGCCAGCGCCGCCAACGAGGCAAAGTCGCGCTCTTCCAGCGCCGCCGACCCCGAGGCAAAGACCAGATCCTCCAGCGCCACATGCCCCTGTGCCTCCAGCACCGCGATCAGGTCGCCGGGGTCCACCGGCGCAACGGGCACTTGCGGCGCCTCGGGCAGGGCCGGATCGGTCGGCCCCTCGCTTGGATCGGTCACCACCGGCGTCCCGGGGGCGACCGGCGCAACAGGCGCCTCAACCGGCGCCGCGTCCTGTGCCCAGGGCGTGGGCCCCACCCGGCTCACCTGCACAAAGCCGAACGACGGCGACCGGCTGACCAGCAGGGTCACCGCCTCGTCCGCAGTCTCGGCCACGATGTAGCGGAACTCGCCCAGGTCGACATGCATCCCCGGCTCGGGCATCACCTCGATCGCAAAGCGGAAGTCGAAGCCGCCGCAGGCCCGTGTCTCGCAATCCAGCGCGATCCGGTAGCCCTGCGCCTCCAGCGCGGCGCGCAGCGGGCTGGCCAGTTCGGTCAGCGACCGGCCCGCCGCCTCAAGCCGGTAGGCGCGCAGGTCCACCGCGCCCTCGATCCGCCGCACCGGCAGGGCCCCCGCCGCGAAAGGCCCTGTCGGCACCATCAGCGACGAGACCGGCTGGGCCTGCACCGCCACGCCCGCCACCGGGAAGGGCATCGCCAGGTCCAGCGCCAGCGCCGACCCGGGCAGGGCAGCCATCGCCAGCAGCGCAAGGAGGGGGAACCGGGTCACGGGCGGGTCATGTCCTGCGATAGTGATACTGTCCCGCCTCGGCCATTCCGGCCGAGGCATAAAGGGCGCGTGCCGCGGCATTCTGTTCCGTCACCAGCAGCGCCAGCACCTGCGCGCCCTGCTCGGCGGCCCAGTTCGCCGCCGCCCGCAAAAGATGCCGGCCGGCGCCCTGCCGCCGCCGCTCGGGGCGCACCTCGACCGCATGCAGCATCGCCAGATCGTCGTGAAGGGCGACGAAGGCCGCGCCTGAGGGCCGGTCGCCGCTGCGCGCCAGGATCGCAGCCTTCCGCCCCGCCGCCCGCTGCATCACCGCCACGCGCCCCGGCCCGATACCCCCTTCGGCCCAGATCGCCCGGGTCGCCTCCAGCGGCGGCCAGTGCGGAAAGCCGGTCAGCCAGGGCAACTCTCCGGCCAGCGCCGCGACCGGGGCGGCATAGGCCAGCACCGGATCGTGCCGCCGGAACCCCCGCGCCTCAAGCGCCCGGTCCAAGGCGTCGTCGGCCGGGGACCGGCCCGGAAACACCGCGAACAGCGGGTCGGGCATCGCCGCAAGCGCGGCGTCCAGCTCGGCATCCGAGAACCCGCCCGCGACCGTCGCGGCCTGGACGCGCTGGCCGCCCCCGTCGCCCTCGCGCAGGATGAACGGCCCCAGTTGCCGGCGCGCGGCGGCAGGCCAGGTCGCCTCGATCGCCTGCGCCAGCAGGGCGGGGGGCAGGGGGGCCAGATCGGCGTCGCCAGTCATCCGAACAGCTTGGTCAGCTTGACCATCGCCAGGTCCAGCCGCCCCGGATCGGTGCCGCGGATCACCAGGTTGGTGCCATAGGCGCCATTCACCGTGAACGGATAGGACCCCATCGACAGGTCGGGATATTCCGCCGCCAGCGTGCCGAACTGCGCCGCGATCTCGCCCTCGGGGCGCAGCACGCGCAAGGACTGGCTGAGCAGCGGCATGCCGCCGGTCAGCGTCGGCAACAGCCCGGCCAGCATCGCCTCGAAGATCTTCGGCACGCCCGCCATCAAATGCACGTTGCCGATGGAAAAGCCGGGGGCCACCGACACCGGGTTCTCGATCAGCACGGCGCCGTCGGGAATGCGCGCCATCCGCTGCCGCGCCTCGTTGAAGGGCACGCCCTGCCGGTCGTAATGCGCCCCAAGCAGCGCCATCGCATCGGCCCGGTGGCCGATTTTCGCCCCCATCGCCTCGGCCACCGCGTCGGCCGTGATGTCGTCATGCGTCGGGCCGATGCCGCCGCTGGTGAAGACGTGGTCATGCGCCCCCGACAACGCCCGCACCGCCGCCACGATGGCCGCATGATCGTCGGCCACCACGCGGGCCTCGCGCAGGTCGATGCCCACGCGGGTCAGTTCTCCGGCCAGGTAATGCAGGTTCGAATCCCGCGTCCGCCCCGACAGGATCTCGTCCCCGATCACCAGCATCGCCGCCCGCGGATTGCCCATCTGCCGTCTCCTTCAGCCATCGCCAGACGGTATAGCCCCCGCGCCGCGGCAATCCAACCGCCCCTCTGGCCTTTCGCCACCCTTCCGCCTATATACTCGCGCCATGGATCACCCCCGCGCCCGCATCACCCGCGACGGCATCCGCATCTATGAAGACGCGGACTTTGCCGGCATGCGCACCGCCGGCCGCGTCGCCGCCGAAATCCTGGACATGGTCGCGCCGCTGGTCGTGCCAGGCACGACCACCGCCGTCATCGACGATTTCATCCGCGAAGAGATCACCCGCCGTGGCGTCACCTCGGCCACCATCGGCTACAAGGGCTATCAGCACGCCTCCTGCATCTCGGTGAACCATGTGGTCTGCCACGGCATCCCAGGCGCCAAGGTGCTGGCCGATGGCGACATCCTGAACATCGACGTCACCGTGATCGTCGATGGCTGGTACGGCGACACGTCGCGGATGTATGCGGCCGGCGCCCTGGCGCGCAAGGCCGAGCGCCTGATCGAGGTCACCCACGAAGGCCTGATGCGCGGCATCGCCGCCGTCAAGCCCGGCAACACCTTCGGCGACATCGGCCAGGCCATCCAGTCCTACGTCGAGGCGCAGCGCATGTCGGTCGTCCGCGACTTCTGCGGCCACGGCCTGGGTCGCGTCTTCCACGCGCCGCCGAACGTGCTGCACTATGGCCGCGCCGGCAGCGGCCCGGTACTGGAAGAAGGCATGTTCTTCACCATCGAACCCATGGTGAACCTCGGCCGCCCCGAGACCAAGGTCCTGGCCGACGACTGGACCGCCGTCACCCGCGACAAGTCGCTTTCGGCGCAATACGAACACTCGGTCGGTGTCACCGCCACGGGCTGCGAGATTTTCACCCTCTCGCCCGCCGGCAAGTTCTTCCGAACCTGGGAATAATGCTCCTCGTTCGACTGCGTCTCCTCGTCGCGAGGAGTGCATGAAATGCATCGACGAGCCCCGTCTTTCAAAGCGCTTTGAAACGCGGTACGCTGCCCCGTCAACCGCAAGGGAATCGGGCCATGTCCAAGATCCGCGTCACCGTCTGGGGCGAGAATGTCCACGAACAGACCAACGCCATCGTCCGCGACCTTTACCCCACCGGCATGCATCAGTGCATCACCGATGCGCTGAACGCCGCCCCTGGCATCCAGGCCACCACCGCCACGCTGGACCAACCCGACCACGGCCTGCCCCCCGGCCGGCTGGATCAGACCGACGTACTGATCTGGTGGGGCCATGCCGCCCACGGCCAGGTCCGTGACGAGATCGTCGAGCAGGTCGCCAGCGCCGTCTGGTCGGGCATGGGCGCCATCTTCCTGCATTCCGCTCATTTCTCCAAACCTTTCAAGCGCTTGATGGGCACCCCCTGCAACCTGACCTGGCGCGAGGCCGGCGAGCGTGAGCGTCTCTGGCTGACCTCGCGCAACCACCCCATCGCCGCCGGCCTGCCCGATCACTTCGAACTGGAAACCGAAGAGATGTATGGCGAACCCTTCGGCATCCCCGAGCCGCTGGAAACCGTCTTCATCTCGTGGTTCCAGGGCGGCGAGGTGTTCCGCTCGGGCGCGACCTGGAAGC
>JAGPCN010000307.1 GCA_018058035.1 Fuscovulum sp. | reverse complement strand
TCGGTCGAGGGGCTGTTCGGCGGCGCCGGCGACCAGAGCCGGGCCGAGTTCTGGACCGGCCTGCGCCCCATGACCCCCGATGGCACCCCGCTGGTCGGCCGGTCGACCGTGCCGAACCTGTACCTCAACACCGGCCACGGCACGCTGGGCTGGACCATGGCCGCCGGGTCGGGCCAGGTGATCGCCGATATGGTCTCGGGCCGGGCCGCGCAGATCGACACCTCGGACCTGGGCTATTCGCGCTACCAGCGCCAGCCGCGCCGCCCCGCCCTGCAGCCGCAGGCGATCCCGGCGGAATAGGCCCCCTTTGCGGCCGCCTCCGGGTGGCCGCGAAAGCTCTGGCCCGGTCGTCGGACCGCCTGCTAAGACAGGCGGCATGACCGACGATTTCCAGACCGGCCCCGAAGACGCCCCGCCCCCGGCCGGAGACCCCTTTGCCCAGCAGCGCCAGCGCGCCGCCGACCTGGGCGGCTTCGTCCAGGAGCTGCCGAACCACGTCCTGACCTGGTTGCCCGCCACCGGCCGCAGCCTGGTCGTCACCTTCGACAACCTCGCCGCCACGCGCGAGACCGAGGACCGCACCGCCTGGGGCCAGAAGTTCCTGCTCGACTCGGGCCATGACGTCCTGGGCGTACAGATCAAGCGGCGCGACTGGTATCGCGACGCCGACCTGATCCGCGCCCTGGTCGCCCTGCGCGACGACGGCTTTTTCCGCCGCTTTCCCCGGGTCGCGACCTTCGGCGCCTCGATGGGCGCCTTTGCCGCGCTGACCTTCGCGGCCCTCGCCCCCGGCTGCACCGCCGTCGCCTTTGCCCCGCAGCGCAGCCTGTCGCTGCACCTCTGCCCCTGGGAGAAACGCTACCGCTACGCCCGCACCGCCTATTGGGACGACGCCCTGGCCTTTGGCGACGCGGCCGAAGGCCTGCGCGCCACCGCTCGCGCCTACATCGCCTTCGACCCCCGCCTGGCCGAAGACCGCAAGCACGCCGCCGCCCTGGACGGCCCGCAGGTCACCTTCCTGCCGATGCCGCACCTGGGCCACAAGCTGCCCCCCGCGCTGCTGAAGATGGGCCTTCTGAAGCCCCTGGCGCTGCAGGCGCTGGACGGCAGGCTGGACCCCACGGGCTTTGCCCGCCTGATGCGCGCGCGGCGCACCAGCACCCCCTGGACGGCCGACCTTTTGCAGCGCGCCATACAACGCGGTCACCGGCAGTTGGGCCTGCGCGCCGCCGAACAGGCGATGGCGGACCGTCCGCACTGGAAGATCCGCCACCTTCTGACCGAATTCCAGGCCGCCGGCCCGGGTTAGACCTCAGACCGGACGCTTGGCAAAGCGCAGGTAGGGCAGCTTGATGTCCAGCTCTCCGAACCGCGCCTTGGCATCGTCGGTCGACACCGACAGCGCCACGATCACGTCCTGCCCGGGCTGCCAGTTGGCCGGCGTGGCAAAGGGCACCCCGTCGGTCGCCTGCACGGCATCCAGAGCGCGCAGGATCTCGGCGAAGTTGCGGCCCACGCTCATCGGATAGCTCATCGTCAGCCGCACCCGTCTGTCCGGCCCGATGATATAGACGGTGCGCACCGTCGCGCTGTTGGCGGGCGTGCGGCCCTCGGTCGGCAGGTAGAAATCGGCGGGCAGCATGTCATAGGCCTTGCTGACCGTCAGCGACACGTCGTCGATGATCGGGAAATCGGCCGGGGCGCCGCCAAAGGCCTCGATGTCGCGCTTCCACTTCTGGTGGTCGGCCACGCTGTCCACCGACACGCCGATCACCTTGGTCTTGCGCTTGGCCCATTCCGGCGCCAGCTGCGCCACGGCGCCGAATTCGGTGGTGCAGACCGGCGTGAAGTCGCGCGGATGGCTGAAGATGATCCCGTAGCCGTCGCCCAGCCAGTCGTGGAACCGGATCGTCCCGGCGGTCGATTCTGCGGTGAAGTCGGGGGCGATGTCGTTGATGCGGACGGCCATGGGGCACCTCTTTCCTTTTCCGGTTCCTCAGATACGCCACCCGGAAGGATTTTTCACCCCCTTGCCGGACCGCCGCGACAAAAGAGAACGGCGTTGCGCCCCAGGCGGCGCGGGAGGGAAATCCTTTGCCCGTGCCCGGCCGGCAGAATGACGCCCGGCCCGTGCTTCTGCCGCGTTTCCGACCATCCTTCCGTCGCATCGCTGCTTGCGCCCCGGCGCCCGCCCCTTCATGTTTGATCAAATTTCATTCCCAATGACCGGCGGAGTCCCCCGATGCTTGAAAAGCGCAACTTCTATATCAATGGCCGCTGGGTCGCCCCGGCCAAGGCGCGCGATGCCCATGTCATCAACCCCTCGACCGAAGAGCCCTGCGCCGTCATCAGCCTGGGCGACCAGGCCGACACCGATGCCGCGGTGGCCGCCGCCAAGGCCGCCTTCGGGCCTTGGGCCGCCACCCCGCCCGCCCGCCGCGCCGAACTGGTCCGCGGCATCCTGGTGCAGTACGAAAAGCGCCTGCAGGAATTCGCCGAGGCTATCGCCATGGAAATGGGCGCGCCGATCGACTTTGCCCTGTCGGACCAGGCGCCCTGCCTGCCCTGGCACACCAACAACTTCCTCAAGGCCTTCGACCATATCGAATGGGTCCGCCCGCTGGACCCCACCATCCCCCGCGACCGGCCGCAGCCTGCCGTGGCGCTGGAGCCGATCGGCGTCGTCGGCCTGATCACGCCCTGGAACTGGCCGGTCAACCAGATCGCGCTGAAGGCGATCCCCGCCATGCTGGCCGGCTGCACTTGCGTGCTGAAACCGTCCGAGGAAAGCCCGCTGAACGCGATGCTGTTTGCCGAGTTCTGCCATGACGCCGGCATCCCGCCGGGCGTCTTCAACCTGGTGAACGGCGACGGGCTTGGGGTCGGATCGCAGCTGTCCACCCACCCGGACGTCGAGATGATCTCGTTCACCGGCTCCACCCGTGCCGGCCGGGCGATTTCCATCGCCGCCGCGCAGACGCTCAAGCGCGTGACCCTGGAACTGGGCGGCAAGGGCGCGAACCTGTTGTTTGCCGATGCCGACGACAAGGCGGTGGAGCGCAGCGTGCGCCGGATGATGGAGAACACCGGCCAGTCCTGCAACGCGCCCTCGCGCCTGCTGGTGGAACGGTCGGTCTACGAACAGACGGTCGCCAAGGCCGGGGACATAGCCGCAAGCATCAAGGTCGGCCCTGCTTCCGAACCCGGGAATCACATCGGTCCGGTCGTGAACAAGCGGCAGTGGGACCAGATCCAGGGATATATCCAGAAGGGCATCGACGAAGGCGCCCTCCTGGTCTGCGGCGGCCCCGGCCTGCCCGAAGGCTTCAACCGCGGCTTCTACGTCAAGCCCACGATCTTTGCCGATGTGAAGCCCGGCATGACCATCGAGCGCGAAGAGATCTTTGGCCCGGTCCTGTCGATCATCCCTTTCGAGACCGAGGCCGAGGCGGTGCGGATCGCCAATGACACGCCCTATGGCCTCACGAACTATGTCCAGTCCGGCAGCGCCGAGCGGTCGAACCGGCTGGCCCGCCAACTGCGCTCGGGCATGGTCGAGATGAACGGCAAGCCCCGCGGCGCCGGGTCGTTCTTTGGCGGCGTCAAGCAATCGGGCCGCGCGCGCGAAGGCGGCATTTGGGGGCTGGAAGAGTTCCTCGAGCCCAAGGGCATCTCGGGCTACGACTTCACCGTCTGACACGGCTCCTCGTCGCACTTCGTGTGCTCGTCGCGGCGAACCCGCGAAGAGTGCACGAAGTGCTCGATGAGCCTTGATTGAGAAAACTTGACACACCTGTCGATTTTACGTCTCCTGTCGCGGACAGGAGGCCGCCATGACTGCATTCCGCACCCTCACCTCTTCCCTTCAGTTGCGTGGCCATAGCCTGCGCAACCGCATCGTCTTCGGGGCGCATACCAACAACATGTCCGATGCCGGAATTCCCGGCCCGCGGCAGGGAAAATACCTTGTGGAGAGGGCCCTTGGCGGGGCCGCCATGGTGGTCTGCGAACCCGTCCCGGCGCATCGGACCGGGGTCCTGACCCGCGGCAACCTGGCCCACGAATCCGATGCCATCATCCCGCATTTCCGCACCATCACCGACGAGGTGAAGGCCGCCGGCGCCGTGGCGATCCAACAGATCTACCACGTTGGCGCGCATGGCGATTCCGACCTGTCGTTTCAGCCGCACTGGAGCCCCTCGGGCGGCCCCTCCTATCACGATTCCGA
>JAGPCN010000082.1 GCA_018058035.1 Fuscovulum sp. | reverse complement strand
CTGTCGCTGGTGCGGCTGAACCTGCCCGAGCTTTTGCCCGGCATCGAATACCGCGATGGCGAGGCCGTGCTGTCCGAGGCCGTCACCCGCCGCATCCGGTTCACCCTGCGGCGCGACCAGCCCGAGGCGATCCTGTCGGTCAACATGGGCAACGAATACAACATCATCGCGATGCACGCCCATCCCGAGCCGTTCGATTTCCACTGGCCCGAGATGGACCTGCCGGCCGACAAGTCGCGCACGGTGCTGCCCTTTGACCTGATCAAGGCCGAACTGGCCGTGCTGGCCAACCGCAACACGCTGCTTTACGTCCGCTTCCTGGCCGAGAATTTCGCGGGCCCGATCCTTCTGGTGCCGCCGCCGCCGCCGATCGGCGACGATGACCACATCCGCGCCAATCCCGGCGTCTTCGCCAACAACATCGCGGCCTATGGCCTGAACCCGCCCGAAGTGCGGCTGAAGGTCTATCTGCTCTATTGCCAGATCCTGCGCGAGGCGGCGACCGGCCGGGTCATCTACTATGACCTGCCGCACCAGATCGCCGAGGGCGGCTATTTGAAGAAGGGCCTGTGGTATTCCGACCCGACCCATGCGAACGGCGAATACGGCGAGATCCTGCTGCCCAGGCTGATCGACCGCGCCCGCCGCGAGGTGGCGCGCGCCGCCGCCCCGCAGACCAGCGGGGCCACGCCATGAGCCGGTCCGATACGCCCTATGCCGGCCTGCCCGACCATTGCTTCTGGTCGCGCAGCCACCGCGACCGCGACCTGACCGAGATCGACCCGGTCGTCGCCGGGCATTTCCGGGTGACGCAAGAGACGCGCATCGCCACCGCCGGCAGCTGCTTTGCCCAGCACGTCGCCCGCTACCTGGTGGACGAAGAGTTCAACTACTTCGTCACCGAAACCGCGCATCCGGTGATTTCCCCCGATGTGGCGCGCAGCTTCAACTACGGCACCTTCTCGGCCCGCTTCGGCAATATCTACACCGCGCGGCAGCTTCTGCAGCTGGCGCAGCGGGCGCGCGGCCTGTTCAAGCCCGCAGAAGACGTCTGGGACGCGGGCGAGCGATTCATCGACCCCTACCGCCCGACGATCCAGCCCGGCGGCTTTTCCCGCCGCGACGACTATATCGCCGACCGCGAACGCCACTATGCCGCCGTGCGCCGGATGATGGACGAGACCGAGCTGTTCGTCTTTACCTTCGGCCTGACCGAGGCCTGGCGGTCCAAGTCCGACGGCGCGGTCTTCCCGCTGTGCCCCGGCGTCTCGGGCGGCCGGTTCGATGCGCGCAAGCATGAATTCGTCAACTTCACCGTCCAGCAGGTGGTCGACGACTTCCGCGCATTCGTGGCGCTGTTGCGGCAGAACAACCCCGGCTGCAAGGTGCTGATGACGGTCTCGCCGGTGCCGCTGGCCGCCACCGCCCGCGCCGACCGCAGCGTGATCAGCGCCACCGCCTATTCCAAGGCCGTGCTGCGCGTCGCCTGCGAGGAACTGGAACGCGCGGTCAAGGACTGCTTCTACTTCCCCTCGTACGAGATCATCACCGGCCAGCACGCGCGAGGCGCCTATTACGGCGACGACCTGCGCGAGGTTGACGAATCCGGCGTCGCGCATGTGATGTCGCTGTTCATGCGCCATTACACCGACCTGCCCGAAGACCGTATCAAGGCCATGGCCCTGACCGGCCCGGCGCGCGATATTCCCCTCGCCGCCGGCCGCCGCGCCGAGATCGAGCGCGCTATGAGACTAATCTGTGACGAAGAACTGATCGAAGGAAAGCCGAAGACATGACGGACGACACGCTGCCCTATCGCATCGTTGGCCTCTACTCGTTTCCGAAAAGCGGCAATACCTGGTTGCGGGCCGTGGTTGCCGGCATCGCCGGCATTCCCGAAGGCCCGGCGACGCTGCAAAAGTATGTGACCGACACCCATTATGGCCGGGTGGTCGAGGACCCGTGGGAATTCCAGGGCATCAACTGGTACTTCTACAAGTCGCACCACAAGAACGTACTGACCGAACACAAGGAACAGACCTTTGTCACCGACAAGGTGCTGTACATCTACCGCCACCCGCTGGATGTGTTCGTGTCCTATCTGAACTTCATCTCGAACAACGTCTCGCCGCAGGCCGGGGCCTCGCTGGGGATCAGCTTCGACCGCGTCGAAGACCTGACCGGCCCCGAGATGGAGCGGCTGTTCTCGGCCTTTGTCGCGCATGGCACCTTGTTCCCGCAGAACCGGATGTTCGGGTCGATCTTCGAGAACATCGGCAACTTCCGCCGGCTCAAGGAGGAGAACCCCGACCTGGTCCACATCCTGCGCTACGAGGACCTGATGGACGATTTCCGCGGCGAAGTGCGCAAGATCTGCGACTTTGTCGGCTTCCGCGACATCGACGTCGAGGCCGTGTTCCAGGCCGCCGACAAGCGCACCCAGAAGAACGGCAAGTTCTTCTGGAAGCGGCAAAAGGAAAACTACCGCAACTACCTGAGCGCCGCCCAGGTGGACCGCTTCCATTACGTCTACGGCAAGGAAATGAAGCAGCTCGGCTATGAGGCCTGAGCCGCAGGGCCGGGCCCGGCGCGGGGGCATTTTCCCCCGTCGCCGGCCGGCAGGACCGGATAGCAGATCGTGACAGATACCGCCGCCGTCTACGCCATTCCCCTCGGCCTTCAGCCGCAGGACCACATCCTTCATGCGCTGAAGGCCCTTCGCCCCATGGTCGACCGGCTGATCGTCGTCGTCTCGGGCGAGGACACGCTGAAGCAGGCGACCGAAGTCCTGGCCGATTGCGGCGTCGACCGCTTTCTGGCCGTCGACAAGGGGCTGAAGACGGCGACGGCGGGCTACAAGGCGGGGCTGGCGGCGATCTTCGCCGAAGGCCCCACGCCGGAACGGGTGATCGTCACCGGCTCGCATGTCATCGGGCCGTTCCTGCCGCTTGACCCGCGCGCCTTCGACCTGTCGGCGGCCGGGGCGGCGATGTTCTCGGCCTATTGGCACAACGCCCAGCTGGACCCGCGCACCAAGGGCATGACCAAGCTGATCCAGCTGCCCTATTTCGACTTCGCCGTGTTCTCGCGCCCGCTTCTGGACAGCGCCGAATTCCGCGGCTTCTGGAACGCCTATACCCCCGCGGCCGATTTCTGGGCCGATTTCCTGGCCACCTCGCTGCGCTTTGCCGAGATGATGGCCGCCACCGGCCAAACCGTGCTTTACCCGGTCGGCACCGACGTCCTGCAAACCTTCGAGCCCCGGGTGATCGAGGTCGACAAGGTGCTGAAGCTGCGGCTGCCCTGCTTCCCGCTGGGGGTCTTTTCGCTGGACCCGCTGCTTTACGACATCTACTCGATCGACCTGCGCCCCGCGATCGAAGAGCTGCGGATCGCCTCGCCCGAGCTGTACGAGGCGACGATGACCTTCGTCACCCGCAACATCAAGCCGCGCGACTATGCGATGATGGCCGACCAATACGCCATCCTGCCCGAGGTCGCCCTTTCCCCCGGCAAAGAGCGCTGGAGCTTTGGCAAGGTCGCGATCTTCATCCACGCCTTCTACGTCGACATGATGCCGATGTTCTGGTCGCTGTTGCGGCGGATGCCCTGCGCCCACGACCTGTACATCAGCACCTCGACCCCCGAGCACAAGGCCCAGATCGAGGCCTTCCTCAAGGACAAGGGGCTGGCCCGCGGGCGCTATACGGTCGTGGTGGTGGAACACAACCGCGGGCGCGACATGTCCTCGCTGTTCATCACCTTCCGCGACGTGGTGATGTCGGGGCGCTACAAGGTGGCGCTGCGGCTGCATTCCAAGGCCACGCCGCAGGTGTCGCGCCAGGTCGCCGAGGGGTTCAAGCGCCACCTCTTCGACAACCTGATGGCCACGCCCGGCTATATCTCGAACGTGCTGGACCGCTTCGAGGCCGAGCCCGACTTGGGCATGGTGATGCCGCCGGTGGTGCATGTCGGCTTCGGCACGCTGGGCCACAGCTGGTTCAACAACCGTGGCGCGATGGAATCGCTGATCCGCGACATGGGCCTGTCGGTCCGGCTGGACGACAATACGCCGGTTGCGCCCTATGGCACGATGTACTGGTTCCGCACCGATGCCCTGCTGGAGATGTTCCGCTGGCGCTGGCGGTGGGAAGACTACAACCCCGAGCCGCACCACATCGACGGCGGCCTGGCGCATGTGCAGGAACGTCTGATCTGCTACTGCGCGCTGGATCGCGGCTACCGGATCCTGATGGCGATGACGCCGGCGCTGGCCGAGCGCTACTATGCCAAGCTGGAGTTCAAGCTGCAGCAGCTGGCCTCGCGGCTGGCCTCGGGCAACGTGATGATGCAGCGGATGCAGCTGGACGTGCTGCAAAACACCGTGCGGTCGCGGGTGTTTGCGGGCCTGCAGAACAGCTACGGCGCGATCCTTCGGCGCTTTCCGGCCTCGCGCGGGGCGCTGCGCCCCGTGGCCAAGCTGGTCAGCCGGCTGCTGATGTCGAAGCCGGGCTAAGCCCGGCCCCCCAGGCGGGGGCCGGGACAGGCGTTGTCAGACCACCACGAAGTCGTTGGCATTGACCACCGTGCCCGCCGTGACGTAGCCGAACAGCTGCTGCGCCGCGCCGCCGACGCCGTCGGAATCGTAGTACATCCGGCCGGTGGCGGAATCGTAGATGATCCGGTGCGCCGCCGTGGTGGCTGCCGTGCCCGCCCGGAAGGCGCTGCCCGCCAGCGTGCCCAGCGACAGCGCGGCAAAGATCGCGTCATCCAGCCGGATGGTGTCGTCAACGGCGGCGAAATCGGTGATCGTGTCGCGGTTGGTGCCGCTGATCGCGGTGTCGAACAGGAAGAAGTCGGTTCCCGCGCCGCCCAGCAGCCGGTCGTTGCCCGCGCCGCCGACCAACGTGTCGGCCCCGTCGCCGCCGTTCAGCGTGTCGTTGCCGCCGCGCCCGCTGAGCGAATCGTTGCCGGCAAAGCCCGACAGCAGGTTGGCGCTGCCGTTGCCGAACAGCCGGTCGTTGAAGTCGGTGCCGAACAGGTTCTCGATCGACGAATAGGTGTCGCCCACCGCGATGCTGGTGTTGCTGCCCGGGGTCTGCAGGTCGGCGGTCACCGCCACCGTGCCGTCGCGGTACGAGGCCGTGTCGGTGCCCGACCCGCCGATCAGCGAATCCGCCCCGACGCCGCCAACCATCGTGTCATTGCCCACGCCCCCGTCGATCGTGTCGTTGCCCTGCCGGCCATAGATCACGTCGTTGCCGTCCAGGCCCAGCAGCCGGTTGACGCCGTTGTTTCCACCCAGCGTGTCGTTGAAGTTCGACCCCTCCAGCCCCTCGATCGAGACGTAGACGTCGCCCGCCGCCTCTCCCACGTTCACGGCGGCGTTGATCAGCTCGGCCCGGATCGAAGCCGTCGCCCCGCGGTACGAAGCCGTGTCGATGCTGACGCCGCCGTCCAGCCGGTCGGCACCGACGCCGCCGATCAGCGTGTCCTGACCCGAGCCGCCATAAAGCGTGTCGTTGCCGTTGCGCCCTTCCAGCCGGTTGCCGACCTCGTTGCCGTAGATCGTGTCCTGGGCCGATCCGCCGATGGCGTTTTCCACCACGGAGTCGCGCGCGATGCCCAGGTTGTTGCGCCCGCCCAGGACCGACGACAGCGATCCGTCGACCAGCGAGATCACCTGGGCCACGGTGCCGGTGGCCATGTTCACCGTGTCGATGCCGCCGCGGTCATAGACCATCATCGCCATCAGCGCGCCCGAGTTGACCGCGCTGTCCAGCGCCAGCACGCCGGTGTTGCCGTTCACGCCCCAGGTGGTGTTGCCACCAAAGGCGCCGGTGTTGATGCCGTAAAGGTATTCGATCGCGATCATGTCGGCGATCATCGGGCTGTACATGTAGCGGAACGCGGCATCGACGTAGAAGTTCCAGTCGGTCGGGTTGCCGAAGTCGAACTCGTCATTGTCGGCATTCATGTAGGACATGATCGACCAGGCGACCGAGTCGTTCTGGTAGAAGTTGTCGAAGGTATAGGTGGCGCTGCCGTTGTAGTTGCCGCCATGGCCCAGGCCGATGGCATGGCCGATCTCGTGGATGTAGGTCTCGAAGGAATAGCTCTCCAGCCCGGTGCCGAATTGGGTCAGCCAGTCGGTGCCGATGTTCACCGTGGCGGATTCGATGAAGGTCTCGGCCACATTCGGGACGGGGTTGGCAAAGGCGCCCGACTGGTTGTCGTCAAAGGTGATGTCGGCCGCGCCGCCGGTTTCGCTGAAGGTGATGCCGGTAAAGCCCGACCAGACCGCCAGCGCCTGGCGCGCCAGGAACTGGCCGTCGGCGGTGAGCCCGGTGATGTTCACCGTCAGCGTGCCGCCGACGCCGACGTCAAAGCCGATGCCCTCGGGCGACGAGAAGAACGCCTCGCCGTTGTTGATCAGCTGCCAGGCGATCTCGTCGGCGGTGAAGATGCGGCCGTTCGGATCATGCGGGGTGGCGCTGATGACGTAGTCGCCCGTTTCGGTGCTGAAGGCATCGGCGGCGATGTAGTAGGTGCCGGTGGTGGTGGCGGTGAACACCAGTTCGCTGTCGCGTTCATGGGTGCCCGAGAGCGAGGTGAAGCCGTCGTCGTTGCTGGCCTGCTGCACGCCGGCCGAGTTGTAGATGCGGATCAGCGGGTCATCCAGGAAGGCCGAGCCGAAGCCAAGCAGCCGGAAGTCGTAGGTCACGCCGGCGACCAGTTCGATCGCGAACCAGTCCTCGTCGGTGCTGCTGGACAGCGTGCCATAGGCCGATTGCCCGACGATCAGGCTGGCCGTCGTGGCGGTGGATTCGGCCAGGTCGCCCGTTTCACGCACCGCGTCGAAGGCGGTCCAGACCGGGTCGTTCGGATTGGCGGCCGAGGGGGTGACGCTGCCTCTGTCCAGGTGCTGGTCCAGCAGGGCGTTCAGGTTGGTCGGATTGCGAAGGGCGCAGACTATGCACATGGCGAAACCTCGGGGCGAAGGGTCAGAAGGGAAGCGGATTGCGTTGAAGGAAGCGGGTGAAGAACTGCGCGCGCAAATCCGGGTCGGAATTGCGGTCGAAGAACGAGGTCCGCATCGGCAGACCCGGCATGCGGCTGCCGTCGGCGGCGATCCAGTCCAGCGTCATCGCCAAGGCGCGCGGCGTGGCTGTGGTGACGGTCACGTCCAGGCCCGGGGCGCCCGCGCCCGCGATCACGGCCTGGCCGGGCAGCCGGTCTTGCAGGAAGGCGGCGAACTCCTGGCAGATGGTGGCCGCGGCGGCGGCGTCGGTGCCGGGGGCGGCTGCGCAGGCGACATGCAGGCCCGGGCTGTCGGCCCGGCCATCCTTGGCCATGCCTGCCACGCCCACCGCAAGGGCTGCCGCCAATCCCACCCGTGCCCCCTGTCTACCCCGAGCCATCTGCCCAACCACCGGGCAGGCCCGCAAGGGCTGCCGCTGAAATATCCTGATCCGAATACACTTCGCCCAGAGTAGGGCATAGCCGCTCTTCCTTCAACTGAGCGTTTCCCTACCGCCACACCGCCCGGTCGGTCCGTTCGACAAGCCGCCGAAGCTGCGCTATCGCTTTGATCCGATACGAAAGGCGGGGGCGTGGCATGGGCGACAGGGTTCTGGTGACGGGCGGTGCGGGCTACATCGGGGCGCATGCCTGCAAGGCGCTGGCGCGGGCGGGTTTCGTGCCGGTGGCCTTCGACAACCTCTCGACCGGCTGGGCCGAGGCGGTGAAATTCGGCCCCCTGGTGCAGGGCGACCTGATGGACCGCGCCGCCATCGACGCGGCGCTGGCCGAATACCGCCCCGTCGCGGTGATGCACTTTGCGGCCCTGTCGCTGGTCGGGGTGTCGATGCAGGACCCCGGGCTTTACTGGCGCGTCAACGTCGGCGGCGCGCTGAACCTGATCGAGGCTTGCGCGGCGGCGGGGGTGAAGAACTTCGTCTTTTCCTCGACCTGCGCGACCTATGGCGACCAGGATGGCGTGGTGCTGGACGAAGACACCCCGCAGCGCCCGATCAACGCCTATGGCGGGTCCAAGCGGGCGATCGAGGATATGCTGAAGGATTTCGGCGCCAGCCACGGGCTGCGCCGGGTGATCTTTCGCTACTTCAACGTGGCCGGGGCCGACCCCGAGGCCGAGATCGGCGAACAGCACCGGCCCGAGACGCATCTCATTCCGCTGATGCTGGATGCGGTGGCGGGCAGGCGGCCGGCGCTGACGGTGTTCGGGTCGGATTATCCCACCCGCGATGGCACCTGCGTGCGCGATTATGTGCATGTGACCGACCTTGCGGCGGCGCATGTGCTGGGGCTGCGCTGGCTGTTGGAGGGGCGCGAGGACCGGGTGTTCTGCCTGGGCAGTGGCACCGGCTTCACCGTGCGCGAGGTGATCGAGGCGTCGCGCCTGGTGACCAACCGCGAAGTGCCGGTGATCGAGGGGACGCGGCGCGCGGGCGATGCGGCGGCGCTGGTCTCGGGGTCGCGCCGCGCGGTCGAGGAACTGGGCTGGGAGCCGCGGCATTCGACGCTGCGCCAGATGATCGGCGATGCCTGGGCCTGGGCGCAGAAGCCGGGGTTCGCGCGGTAAGGCAATTGCGCGGCTGGCGCCGCAAGCCTTTGCGTTCGTTGGGGATTTTCCCCCCGAACCCCCAGGGTATTTGCGCCGGACTGAAGGATCAGAGGTCCCAGTCCAGGGCCGGTCTTGCGGGTTTCTCTGGCTGGCCCGTGGTCAGCTGCAGCCAGCCGCCGCGGATCGGCAGGCGACGTTCGGCGCCCCAGTCGCCGGTGACGGTCAGGGTGTCGCCCTCCAGCATGACGCCCGCGACGGTCTGGCCCGAGGGCCAGCGGATCGCGCCCAGGATGTGGCGGATCTCGGTGGTGCCCTGCGGGTCCAGCGCCAGCAGCGCGGGCTGGCCGGCGGCGGTCAATGGATCGGGGGTTTCGCGCGACGACAGGCCCAGGTTGGGCAGCGCCGCGCCTTCCTCGACGCCCAGGCAGCCCTTGTGGCGGCCGTTCCAGGGCGCGTAGTCGCGCCCGCCGTTGGAGTGCCAGAGCATCGTCATCGGCAGGGCGCGGGGGTTTCTCAGCGACAGGACCAGGTCGCCCTGGTCGGGGCGGACGATGGCCGTCCAGCCCAGCGTGGAGGCGGGGTCTTCGACGGCCGAGATGAAATCTTCATGAGCGGGGCCCCAGGGGTATTTCAGCAGGTTGACGGTGCTGCCATCGGCGGCGGGGAAATCGGCCGCATCCTCGTGCCGGCGGGGGTAGGCCAGGGCCGAGCGGCCACGGGTGGGGTCGGGTTCCAGGGGGGCGGAAAGGGTCTCGAACCAGCGCTTGCGCGAGAACGACAGTTTCGCCGTGCCGGGGATCGCGATCATGGCGTGGTTGGCGACTGGCAGGCTGCCGTTGCCGCCTATGAACAGGTGGCGGGTGTAAAGGAAGGGGTGGCCGTCCTGAACCGACAGTTCCTTGACCAGGGTGGCGCCGTGGATCGGCAGGGGCAGCACGGCGCGCAAGAGGCCGGGTTCGGCATGGGCCAGCGTCCAGGTTCCGTTCGCGGCGGGGCCGTGCAGGCCGCCGGGGCCGGCGCCCATCGGGGCGGCCAGGAAATCGCCGCGCAGGCGGCGCTGGTGCGGTGGGGCGTCGGCGGGAACCTCGTCCGGCGCCCAGGGGGCGGCGTGGAGGGGGGCGACCTCGGCCCCCTCGTCGGTGACGGTCAGCGGGAAAAGGCTGCCGCCCTGGGGGTCGAAGGCGGCGGTGATGCCGGAGGCAATGAGGGTCTGGGTCATGGTGCAAAGCGTGCCATGCCGGGGCGGACGCCGGCAAGGGGCAGGGTGCCACCGAAGGATGGGTGATGCCGCCGCCCTGGCCGCAGGGTCACCCATCTTCACCCGCGCCCGGCAAGGTGGAACTGGCATGTCAGTTGGCGCTTCGCTAGGGTGCGGGCAAGGGATTCCCGGCAGGAGACGGACATGGGGCGGCTGAGCGGCAAGGTCTGCGTGGTGACGGCGGCGGGGCAGGGGATCGGGCGGGCCAGCGCGCTGGCCATGCACCGCGAGGGCGGGCGGGTGATCGCGACCGACATCAACTCGAAGACGCTGGCGGAACTGGCTGCGCAGGGGCTGGAGACGCGGCTTCTGAACGTGCGCGACGCGGCCGCGGTGGCCGGCTTTGCGGCCAGCCTGCCCGAGACGGATGTGCTGTTCAACTGCGCGGGCTTCGTGGCCAATGGTACGATTCTGGATTGCAGCGAAGAGGATTGGGCCTTTTCGCTGGACCTGAACGTCACCGCGATGTTCCGGATGTGCAAGGCCTTCCTGCCCGGCATGATCGCCAGGGGGGGCGGGTCGATCGTCAACATGGCCAGCGCGGTGGGGTCGATCATCGCGGCGCCCAACCGCTTCGTCTATGGCGTGACCAAGGCGGGGGTGATCGGGCTGACCAAGGCGGTGGCGGCCGACATGGTGACCAAGGGTATCCGCTGCAACGCCATCTGCCCGGGTACCGTGGAAAGCCCGTCCCTGGACGAACGGCTGCGGGCGACGGGCGACTACGAGGCTGCGCGCAAGGCTTTTGTCGCACGCCAGCCGATGGGGCGGATGGCGACGGCGGACGAGATCGCGAACCTGGTGGTCTACCTGGCCTCGGACGAATCCAGTTTCACCACCGGGCATGCGCATGTGATCGACGGCGGCTGGTCGAACGTCTGAGGCTCGTCGTTCGACTGCGTCTCCTCCTCGCGAGGGCCCGCCTGCGAGGACTGCCGGGACGGCTGGACGAGCGGCGCCTGAAAGGGAAGGCAGCGATGGACCTGATCGACACCCACCAGCACCTGATCCTGCGAAACCGGCTGGGCTATGCCTGGGCCGATGCGATTCCGGCGCTGGCCGGGCGCGACTTTGACCGCGCCGACTATGCGGCGCTGGTCGCGGGGCAGGGCATCACGGCCACGATCTTCATGGAAACCGGCGTGGACGACGCCTGTTACCGCGACGAGGCGCGGCTGGTGGCGGGCATGGTGGGCCAGGGTGGCATGCTGGGCCAGATCGCCAGCTGCCGGCCCGAAGAGGATGCGGGCTTTGACGCCTGGCTTGAGGAATGCCGCACCTTGGGCGTGGTGGGCTTTCGCCGCATCACCCATGTGGTGCCCGACGAGGTCAGCCAGGCCCAGACTTTCCGCCGCAACATCCGCCGGATCGGCGCGGCGGGCTGGCCGGTCGACCTGTGCTTTCTGTCGCGGCAGTTGCCGCTGTGCGAGGCGCTGGTCCGGGCCTGCCCGGACGTGTACTTCGTGCTGGACCATTGCGGCACGCCCGACATCGCGGGCGGCGATTTCGACGCCTGGCGGCAGCGGATGGCGCGGCTGGCGGTGTTGCCGAACCTCTGGGTCAAGCTGTCGGGGATCGCCGCCTATGCCGCCCCCGGCGCCGGCATCGCGGCGGTCCGGCCCTATGCCGACGAGGTGCTGCGCCTGTTCGGTCCGGGGCGGATGCTCTGGGGCGGCGACTGGCCGGTGGTGAACCTGGGCGCCGGCCTTCCCGGCTGGATCGCGATGACGCGGCAGTTGCTGGCGGGCCTGTCCGAGGACGAACAGGCGCAGATCGGCCACCGGAACGCGCGGGCGGTCTATCTGGGCGGCTGATGCGCCCGGCCCTTGACCTGCGTCAACGCAGGGTGCCCCATGGCGGGGGATGCTTGCCGCCCGGACGGAGGAAGCAGGATGCCCGAGCGGCAGGACAGCGTGATCCGCGCGACCGGCCTGACCAAGGTCTACCGCAACGGCCCGGTCGAGGTGCAGGCCCTGCGCGGCGTCGATTTTGCCGCCGGGCCGGGGGAATTCGTGGTGATCCTGGGCCCCTCCGGCTCGGGCAAGTCGACGTTCCTCAACATCCTGGGCGGGCTGGACCGCGCCAGCGCCGGCACGCTGGAGTTCCGCGGCCAGGACCTGACGCGGATGGATGACCGCGGCCTGACCGCCTATCGCCGCGACCATGTCGGCTTTGTCTTCCAGTTCTACAACCTGGTGCCCAGCCTGACCGCGCTGGAAAACGTGGCCCTGGTGACCGAGATCGCCCGCCGCCCGATGCCGCCCGCCGAGGCGCTGGCGATGGTCGGGCTGTCGGCCCGGGCCGACCACTTTCCCGCCCAGCTGTCGGGCGGCGAACAGCAGCGCGTCGCCATCGCCCGCGCCATCGCCAAGCGGCCCGAACTCTTGTTCTGCGACGAACCCACCGGCGCGCTGGACCGCGCCACCGGCGTGCGCGTGCTTGAGGCGCTGACCGAGGTCAACCGGGCGATCGGGGCGACCACGCTGGTCATCACCCACAACGCCGCGATCCGCGAGATCGCCGACCGCACCCTGCGCTTTGCCGATGGGCAGATCGTCGAGGAAACCGCCAACCCGGCCCGCAAGTCGCCGTCCGAGGTGTTCTGGTGATCGCGCCCCTGCACCGCAAGGTCCTGCGCGACCTGCGCCGGCTGTGGGCGCAGGCGCTGGCCATCGCGCTGGTGCTGGCGGCGGGGGTGGCGACGATGATCCTGGGCAACGGCGCCTATGCCTCGCTGTCGGACACGCGGGCGCGCTATTACGACGACCACCGTTTTGCCGATGTCTTCGCCGACCTGACCCGCGCGCCGATGGACGTGGCCGCGGATGCCGCCGCCATTGACGGCGTGCTGCAGGTCGAGCCGCGGATCGTCAAGCTGGCCCGCCCTGAATTCGACGACATGGCCGAACCCGCCTCGATGCTGCTGGTGTCCTTGCCCGGCGATCCGGCGACCGGGCTGAACCGGCTGTATCTGCGGCAGGGCCGGCTGCCCGACCCGCAGGCGCCGGCGGAAATGGCGCTGTCGGCCGATTTCGCCGCCGCCCACCGGCTGACCCCGGGGTCCACGCTGTCGGTGGTGATGAACGGCAAGCGGCGCGACATGCTGGTCACCGGCATCGCGCTGTCGCCCGAGTTCATCTATGCCCTCGGCCCCGGCGAGATGATGCCCGACCCGCGCCGCTTTGGCATCGGCTGGATGCCGCGCGACACGCTGGCCGCGGCCTTCGACCTTGAGGATGCCTTTTCCAACCTGGCGCTGCGGCTGGCGCCGGGGGCCTCGGTAGAAGCCGTGACCCTCCGGCTGGACCGGCTGCTGGCGCCCTATGGCGGCACCGGCGCGACGGGGCGGGGCGACCAGATCTCGCATGCCTTCCTGGATGCCGAGCTGAAGCAGCTGGGCGCCATGGTGCGGGTGCTGCCGCCGATCTTCCTGCTGGTGGCGGCGATGCTGGTCCACATGACGCTGTCGCGCCTGGTCGCGCTGGAGCGGGAACAGATCGGCCTTCTGAAGGCGCTTGGCTATGGCCCCGGCCAGATCGCCGGGCATTACCTGGAATTCGTGCTGGCCATCGCGGCGGTCGGCATTGCCCTGGGCTTTGCCGCCGGGGCCTGGCTGGGGGTCGGGCTGGCGCAGATGTATGCGCGGTTCTTCTCGTTTCCCTACCTGGTGTTCTCGCGTGATCCGGGGATCTACGGGCTGGCCGCGCTGGTGACGGTGGCGGCCGCGACGGCGGGCGCGTTGCGCGCCGTGCGCGCGGTGGCGGCGCTGGCCCCGGCGGTGGCGATGTCGCCGCCCGCTCCGGCCGACTACCGCCGCAGCGGCGGGTGGCTTGGCGGCCTGATCGTGCTGCGCCAGACCGGGCGGATGGTCGCGCGCCATCTCTGGCGCTGGCCGGCGCGGACGGGTTCCAGCATCCTGGGGGTGGCGATGGCGGTGGCGATCCTGGTCGCCTCGCTGTGGTCGTTCGGCTCGATCGACCAGATGATCGACGTCACCTTCTCGCGCGCGGAACGGCAGGATGTGCGGCTGGCCTTCGTCGCGTCCGAACCCGCCGCCGTGGTGCAAGAGGTGGCGCGGATGCCCGGGGTGATGGCGGCCGAACCCTTCCGCCAGGTCGCCGCGCGGCTGTCGCATGGCGCGCGGTCCAAGCGGCTGGCGGTCGAGGGGCGGCCCGCCGCCGGCGACCTGTCGCGCGTGCTGGCGCCCGACCTGCGCCCGATGGCGCTGCCCGAGGCCGGCCTGATCCTCAGCGAGGCCCTGGCCGAGGCGTTGTTGGTTCGCCCCGGCGACCGGGTGACGGTCGAGTTCCTGGATGGATCGGGCAAGACCGCCCTGGTGCCGGTCAGCGGCCTCTCGGTCGGCTATGTCGGCCTGGGCGCCGTGATGGAAATCGGCGCGCTGAACCGGGCGCTGGACGAAGGCGCGCGGGTCTCGGGGGTGAACCTGCTACTGGACCGGGCCGCGCTGCCCGAATTCCTGACCGCCGCAAGGGCCGCGCCCAAGACCAGCTTCCTGACCATGACCGAGCTGACCGTGGCCCGCTTTCGCGCCACCCTGGCCGAGAACATCACCGTCATGATCACCGTCTACGTCGGGCTGGCCGGGATCATCGCGGTCGGCGTGGTCTACAACTTTGCCCGCATCGCGCTGTCGGAGCAGGGCCGCGAACTGGCCAGCCTGCGCGTGCTGGGCTTTACCCAGGCCGAGGTGTCGGGCGTGGTCTTTGCCGAACTGGCCGCCGTGGTGGCGCTGGCGCAGCCCCTGGGCTGGGGGATCGGGTATGGCATCGGCCGGGCCATGGTGGCGGCCTTTTCGTCTGACCTTTACCGCGTGCCCTTCGTGATGGGGCGCGAGGTCTATGCCACGGCCAGCCTGGTCGTGATCGCCGCCGCGGTGCTGTCGGCGCTGGCCATCCGGGGCCGGATCCTGCGGCTGGACATGATCG
>JAGPCN010000081.1 GCA_018058035.1 Fuscovulum sp. | reverse complement strand
CGCCAGGCCGGCCTGGTCAAGGACGTGACCCAGGTCGCCCATGCCGCCAAGCTGGGCCTGGCCGAGGTGCTGGACGCCCGCGGCCCCGGCCGGTTCGCCGGCACCGAAGCCGAACCCCGCCCCGGCCTGCGTGCGGGCCACATCCCCGGCTCGCGCAATATCCCGTTCCCGACGCTTCTGAACGCCGACGGCACGATGAAGGACCCGGCCGCCCTGCGCGCCGTGTTTCAGGCCGCCGGGGTCGACCTGACCAAGCCCGCGATCACCTCTTGCGGGTCGGGCGTCACCGCGGCCGTGATCAGCCTGGCGCTGGAACGCATCGGCCACCGCAACCACGCGCTTTATGACGGCTCATGGGCCGAATGGGGCATGTACGAAGACCTGCCGGTCGCGACCGGCCCCGCCTGAGGACAAACCATGCTGGAAACCCTGAACCCGCAGCCGCAGGACAAGATCCTGCAACTTATCGCCATGTTCCGCGACGATCCGCGGACCGACAAGATCGACCTGGGCGTCGGCGTCTACAAGGACGCGACCGGCCTGACCCCGGTCATGCGCGCCGTGAAGGCCGCCGAAAAGACGCTGTGGGAAACCGAAAAGACCAAGACCTACACCGGTCTTGCGGGTGAGCCGGCCTATAACGCGGCGCTGGTGACGATGATCCTGGGCGCGGGCTTTGCCGACCGCGCGGCCTCGGTCGCGACGCCCGGCGGGACAGGCGCGATCCGCCAGGCGCTGGAGCTGATCCGCATGGCCGCGCCCAAGGCGCGCGTCTGGATGAGCAACCCGACCTGGCCCAACCACCCCTCGATCGTGAAATACCTGGGCATGCCGATGGCCGAGCATCGCTATTTCGATGCGGCAACCGGCGGCGTGGATTTCGCGGGCATGATGGCCGATCTTGAGGGGCTGGCGGCGGGCGACGTGGTGCTGCTGCACGGCTGCTGCCACAACCCCACCGGCGCCAACCTGGATGCCGGGCAATGGGATCAGGTGATCGCCCTGATGCAGAAGAAGGGCGCGGTGCCGCTGGTCGACCTGGCCTATCAGGGCTTCGGCGACGGGCTGGACGAAGACGCCGCCGCGACGCGCAAGATCGCGGCCAGCTTCCCCGAGGTGCTGATCGCCGCGTCGTGCAGCAAGAACTTCGGCATCTACCGCGAACGCACCGGCATCCTGGTGGCGCTGACCAGCCCCGACCGCAAGGCGGTGGTACAGGGCAACCTGAACTTCCTGAACCGGCAGAACTACAGCTTCCCGCCCGACCACGGCGCGCGTCTGGTGACGATGATACTTGAGGATCAGGCGCTGACCGCCGACTGGAAGGCCGAGCTGGAGGATGTGCGCCGGAACATGCTGGGGTTGCGCCAAAGCCTCGCCGACGAACTGCGCCGCGCCACCAACAGCGACCGCTTCGACTTTGTCGCCCGCCACCGCGGCATGTTCAGCCGCCTGGGCCTGACCGAGGCACAGGTGGCGACGCTGCGCGAGACGCACGGCATCTACATGGTCTCCGACAGCCGCATAAACATCGCCGGCCTGAACGCCCGCACCGTGCCGATCCTGGCCGCCGCCATCGCGCAGGTGATCTGACCCGCCATGCTGGCCGTCCTGCTTTCCCTTGCGGCGGCGGCCTGCTTTGCGCTGGGGTCGCTGAACGTCGCCGGCGTGTCGCCGCGCGTGGGCGCGCTGCAACTGGTGCGCTGGCAGATGACCTTTGCCTGCGTGATGACCGGCGCCATCGCGCTGACGCTGGGCGGGTTCCAGACCGTAACAGCCGAAGTGTTCCTGTGGCTTCTGGCGTCTTCGGCGACCGGGGTGATGATCGGCGGGCTGACCTATATCGCGGCCATCCAGACCCTTGGCCCGCGGCTGTTCGCGCTGTTCTTCACGCTGTCCGCCCCCTTCGCGCTGATCCTGGGCTATCTCTTCCGGGACGAGACGGTGACTCTGTGGCAAGGCATCGGCGTGGTGCTGATCCTGGCCGGGATCGTGCTGGCGATCCTGGGGCCAAGGGGCGACGGCGCGGGCCGGGCACGGGTCCTGGGGCTGGGGGTGGCCCTGGGGCTGGTTACGGCGCTGATGCAGGCGCTTGGCAACCTGACCGCCCGCCCCGCGATGCTGGCCGGAACCGAACCCTTTGCCGCCATCGCCATCCGCACCGGGCTGGCCGTGCTGTTCTTTGCCGCCCTGCTGGCCCTGCCGCGGCTGCGCCCGGCAGAGGTGCTGGCCGGCCCTGATGCGCGCAAGATCGGCCTGTCGGCGCTGACCGGCATGGTGGTGGGCATGTCGCTGTTGATGGCGGCGCTGGCGCGAGGGGACGTGGGCATCGTCTCGACCCTGTCCTCGACCACTCCGATCCTGATCCTGCCGATGGTCTGGGTCGCCACAGGGCGACGTCCCGGCTGGCCCGCCTGGGCCGGGGCTGCGCTGGCCGTCGCGGGCACGGCGCTGATCTCGCTGGCGCCATAGGAAACGCCCGCGGGACGGCTCCCGCGGGCTTTCGCCACCTGCCACCCTTAGCTGTGATAGGCCTGTTCGCCGTGCGAGGTCAGGTCCAGGCCCTGGCGTTCGGTGTCGGTGTCGACGCGCAGGCCCACGGTCAGGTCGACCAGCTTGAAGGCCACCGCCGAGACCACGCCCGACCAGAGGATGGTGATCACCACACCCTCGATCTGGACCCACAGCTGCGCCGCCATGGCGTAGTCGTCGCCCTTGACCCCGCCCAGGCTGCCGGCCGAGAACACCCCGGTCAGCACCGCGCCGATGATTCCGCCGACGCCGTGGATGCCAAAGACATCCAGGCTGTCGTCGTACTTCAGCTTGCCCTTCACCACGGTCACGAAGACATAGCAGACCGCCGCCGCGATGATGCCCAGGGCAATCGCGCCCATCGGGCCGATGGTGCCGCAGGCCGGCGTCACCGCCACCAGGCCCGCCACCATCCCCGAGGCCGCGCCCAGCATGCTGGCCTTGCCGCGCAGCATCGCCTCAAGCGCGGTCCAGGCCACCGTCGCCGCCGCCGTGGCGATGAAGGTGTTGATCATCGCCAGCGTCGCGCCGCCGTTCGCCTCAAGGTTCGAACCGACGTTGAAGCCGAACCAGCCCACCCACAGCATCGAGGCGCCGATCATCGTCATCACCATCGAATGCGGCGCCATGTTGTCGCGACCGTAACCCACCCGCTTGCCGATCATCAGGCAACCGACCAGCGCCGCGATGCCGGCGTTGATGTGCACGACCGTGCCGCCGGCAAAGTCGATGGCGCCCTTGGCAAAGAGATAGCCGTTGGCATCCCAGACCATGTGCGCGATCGGAAAGTACGAGAACGTCACCCACAGCACCGAAAACAGCAGCACCGCACGGAACCTGACCCTCTCGGCGAAGGCGCCGATGATCAGCGCGGGGGTGATCGCGGCGAAGGTCATCTGGAAGCAGATGAACAGGTATTCGGGGATCACATAGCCCGCGCTGAAGGTGGCGGCCATGCTGTCGGCGGTGACGCCGGCCAGGAACAGCTTGGCCGTGCCGCCCCACCAGGGGCTGGTCGAGCCGCCGAAGGCAAAGGAATAGCCGTAGATCACCCAGATCAGCATCACCACGCAGGCGATCATCGTGGTCTGCATCAGGATCGACAGCATGTTCTTCGCCCGCACCAGGCCGCCGTAGAACAGCGCCAGCCCCGGGATGGTCATGAACAGCACCAGCACGGTCGAGATCATCATCCAGCTGACGTCGCCCTTGTCCATCACGGGCGCGGCCTCGGCCACGGCTTCCTGTGCCCGGGCCGGCAGGGCGCCCAGGGTCATCGCCGCCAGCGCGGCTCCTGTGGTTCTCATCTTCATCGCTTGGTCTTCCCCTTTCGCCGGCGCCTAAAGCGCGTCGTCATCGGTTTCGCCGGTGCGCACCCGCACGGCGTGTTGCACGTCGAGGACGAAAATCTTTCCGTCGCCGATCTTGTCGGTCTTGGCGGTGTTGCGGATGGTCGTGACGACCTGGTCCGACAGCGCGTCGCTGACCACGATTTCCAGCCGCACCTTCGGCACGAAGTTCACCGCGTATTCGGCGCCGCGATAGATCTCGGTGTGGCCTGACTGGCTGCCAAAGCCCTTGATCTCGGTCACCATCATGCCGCGCACGCCGATCGCGGTCAGCGCTTCGCGAACCTCGTCCAGCTTGAACGGCTTGATGGCTGCTATGATGAGTTTCACCTGACATCCCCTTCTTGTGGCGAGGGCCCGGGGGTGGGCCCTTGTCGTCAAGGGGGCGGCCTTCGCAGGTGCAGCACAAGGCTTTGGCCGCAGGACAGCGGCGGCCGGGCGCCGAAGAACGGCCGGATTTGCACAAAATTTGCACGCCCGGTGGCGATTGCGCAGAAATTGTGCGCCGGACGGATTCGAATCGCGGCCCGGCAGACTTCGCTTTGCGGCAAAAGCAGTCTATGGTCGCGACCAAAGAACGCGCGCCGCATGGCGCCGAACGGGCGGGCAGAGACAGCGATGGCTTCAGGAGGAAGGGGTGGCAAACCCCTGGTGGCAGACAGGCGCTATCCGCGCGGAGGGTCGTCGCAGCCGCCGAAAAAGCCTGCCCCGGCAAAGAAGGCCCCCCGCCGCACGGCCCGCCCGCGCCGCCGTCACGGGCTGGTCGTCTCGGCGGTGCTGTTCCTGTGGCGGATGGTCTGGGCCGTCCTGTGGCGGGTCGGCGCGGTGGCGGTGCTGGGGGTCGGCGCGGTGGTGCTGTACTTCTACGCGCAATTGCCGCCGCTGACCGACCTCCTGGACGGCCGCGCCCGCGGGTCCGTCACCATGCTGGACCGGGGCGGCCAGGTCTTTGCCTGGCGCGGCGAAACCTTCGGCGGCCAGATCACCGCCGACACCGTGTCACCCTATCTGCACGACGCCGTGGTCGCGACCGAGGACAAGCGGTTCTACTGGCATCTGGGCATCAGCCCCCGCGGCATCGCCAGCGCCGTCCGCATCAACCTGGCCGAGGGCCGCGGGCCCTTCGAGGGCAACGGCGGCTCGACCATCACCCAGCAGGTGGCCAAGCTGTTGTGCCTGGGCGTGACCTTCGACCCGACGCAGTGGAAGTCGGAAGCCGACTACGAAAAGGACTGCCGCAGCGGCGGCATGTGGCGCAAGGTCAAGGAAGTGCCCTTCGCCATGGCGATGGAGCTGAAGTATTCCAAGGAAGACATCCTGACGATCTACTTCAACCGCGCCTACCTGGGCGCTGGCGCCCGCGGCTTCGAGGCGGCGGCGCAGCGCTACTTCGGCAAGTCGGCGGCCAATGTCGGCGTGGCCGAGGCGGCGATGCTGGCGGGCCTGTTGAAGGCGCCCTCGACCTATGCGCCCACCGCCAACATGGACCGCGCCCGCGACCGCGCCGCCGTGGTGATCGGCCTGATGGAGGAGCAGGGCTATCTGACCGCTGCCGAGGCCGACGAGGCCCGCGCCCACCCCGCCGAGCTGAGCCAGGCCGCCAAGCAGAAATCCGGCGGCTTCTTCGCCGACTGGGTGATGGAGACGACGCCCGACTACCTGGCCCGCGACACCACCGAAGACGTGATCATCGAGACCACGCTGGACCAGAAGATGCAGGCCCAGGCCGAAGAGGCGCTGAAGTGGGTCTTCGACAACAAGGTCAAGGAAGGCAGCCAGGTCCAGGCCGCCATCGTGGTGATGAGCGCGGATGGCGCCGTGCGCGCCATGGTCGGCGGGCGCGACCTGCCACAGGCCGGCGACTTCAACCGCGCGACACAGGCGCTGCGGCAGACCGGTTCCAGCTTCAAGCCCTTTGTCTATGCGGTGGCGATGGACCTGGGCTACAGCCCGCTGGACTATGTCGACGACAGCCCCTGGTCGATCTACGTCCCCGGCTCGGGCGACTATGCGCCCAAGAATTATGACGGCGAATTCAAGGGCATGATCACCCTGACCCAGGCCCTGGCCGAAAGCCGCAACATCCCCGCGGTCAAGATCTCGGAACTGGTGGGCCGCGATCTGGTGCGGACGGTGGCGACGCAATTCGGCATCGCGCAGAACCTGGCCGATGGCCCGGCGCTGGCGTTGGGGGCCAGCGAGTCGACGCTGATCGAGATGACGGGCGCCTATGCCGGCATCCTGAACGGCGGCAGCGCCGTGGTGCCCTATGGCCTGGTGGCACTGAAGCTGCAGGGCGAGGACGAGCCGCTGTTCGGCCAGGGCGGCGGCATCGGCGAACGGGTGATCGGCGAACGGGCCGCCCACGCGCTGATCTACATGATGACCCAGGTAATCGAACAGGGCACCGGCACCCGCGCCCGGCTGGACGGGCGCGAGGCCGCCGGCAAGACCGGCACCACCAACTCGGCCGTCGATGCCTGGTTCGTGGGCTTTACCGCCGATTATGTGGTGGGGGTCTGGATGGGCTACGACAAGCCCACGCCGATGACCGGCGTCACCGGCGGCGGCCTGCCGGCCGAAATCTGGCGCGAGGTGATGACCCGCATCAACGAAGGGGTGGAGCCGAAGCCGCTGCCCAAGGAAATCCCGCCCAGCACCTTTTCCCCGCCGCCCGACCAGACCCCGCCGCAAGGCGCCGTCGCGCCCGAGGATGTGCCCTATTTCGACGGATCGAACCCGAACAAACCCGGCATGACCGAGGACGACCTGGCCGAACAGATCCTGCAGGACGTGCTGGGGCAGGGCAACGGCAACTGAGGCCGCCCGCCCTGCGCTTAGGCCGAGGGCAGGTCGGCGATCAGCTGGTCAAGGTCGCCCTTGCGCTTGTCCAGCATGGCGCCGATCTCGGTGCGCTCGCTGGCCAGCATGTTGACGCCTTCGATGATGATGTTGAAGAACAGGTTGCGCCCGCCCTTGTCGCTGACGTGCCAACGCACCTCGAACGGGCTTTCGCCTTTCAGGTAGGCGGTCGAGATCACCTCGAAGTAGCTTTTCAGCGGCCGCGCGTCGGTCACCTCGATCCGGCCGCCGATGAATTCGCGGAAGCGGCGGCCGTACTTGCGGCTGATGTAGGTCTGGAACGCCTTGGTAAAGGCCTTCATCTGCTTGTCCGATGCCTGCCGCGCCGCCGGCCCAAGCGCCGCGCGGGCGATCGTCGGCACGTCGGCATAGCGCGCGAACAGCTTTTCGAACTCGGGGAACATGCCCGCCTCGGACTTGCCCGAGTTGATGACGCGGTTGATGTCGGCCACCGCCTTGTCGATCAGCGAACGCGCCTGGTCGACGTTCAGCGCCAGCGCCGGCATCGCGGCCGCCAGCGCCCCGGCGCCAAGCCCCAGGCCAAAGCTGCGGCGGGTCAAACGAATGTTACTGGGCATAGGGGTCCTCGTAGGGGTCGATGAAGCCCGAATCTTCGCTTCCGTCGCCCGCGGCCGAGGTCTGCCCCAGCTCGAAACGGCGGTTTTGCAGGTACAGAAGGCGGGCCTGCGCGTAACTGTCCGCGCTGTCATATAGGATCGACTCGACCGTGTTGGAATAGCGCGCCCGGTCGTCCAGCTTGGCCAGGATCTTGGCCACCATGACGGCGGTGGCGTCGCGGCCCTCGGTGACCTGGCCCATCGGGTTCAGCGCCAGGTCGACCAGCGTGCCCAAGGCATCGCGCGCGGTCGACGGGCCGAACACCGGCAGTTCCACATAGGGCCCCTCGCCGACGCCCCAGACATGCAGCGTCTCGCCGAAATCGGTATCGGCGCGCGGGATGCCGGCATCGGTCGCCACGTCCAGAAGGCCCAGCCCGAAGACAACGTTCACCGCCAGCCGGGCAAAGTTGCTGCCGGCATCCTGGACGTTGCCCTGCAACAGGTCGTTGGCGATTGACCCCGGCAGGTCCAGCGTGTCGGCGGCGTTCTTGATGCCCTGGCGCACCGGCTCGGGGACCACGCTGCCATAGGCCTTGGCGCCGGGGCCGACCAGAACCCGGTCCAGCCCCTTGTTCACCGAATGCACGGCGCGGTTGGCCGGCTCCAGCGGGTCATTGATGCCCGAGGGCACCGGCGCCGGCGCGCAGCCCGCCAGAACCGCCAGCGACAGCGCCACGGCGGCCACCCCGGGTCGGGAAAAACAGCCACAGCCCGCAAGGGGGATTGAATTCCTGACGATCATTTCCCTAACGTCCACCCGAAGCCGGCGCCTTGCCGATGCCGCGATTGTGCGACATGTCACCGACGGAACAGCCATAAGGGCAGGGCCGAAGCAAGACAACCGCCAATCGGCCGCAGCGGCGCCCGGGCGGCAGCATCCGGCCGGGCCTGCCCGGCCAGCGCAGACAACGAAAAGAACGGAAACGGAAACGCCATGGCGGATCGCGAAACCAAAGCCGGACACAAGGAATTGACCGAGGTCCGCCGCCGGTCGCGCGGCGCGCTGGTGGCGACCTTCGTGTTCTCGGTCTTCGTCAACCTGCTGATGCTGACCTCGCCCCTGTACATGCTGCAGGTCTATGACCGGGTGCTGGTGTCGCGCTCAGAGGCGACGCTGATCGCGCTGTCGGTGCTGGCAACAGCGCTGTTCCTGGCGATGGGTCTGATCGACCACGCCCGCAACCGGGTGATGAGCCGGATCGGCGCCCGCCTGCAATCCGAGATGGAAGAGCGCGTGCTGTCCGCCTCGTTCCGGCGGCTGGCGGTGGCGCCGCAGGATGGCGCGGCGCATTCGGCGCAGCGTGACCTGGATGCCGTGTCGCGGGTCTGGACCTCGCCGGCGCTGCTGGCCCTGTTCGACCTGCCCTGGACCCCGGTCTTTGCCGCCGCCCTGTTCATCTTTCACCCGATCATGGGCTGGACGGCGATCGGCGGCATGGTGATCCTGATCGCCGTCACGCTGCTGAACCAGCGCAACACCGAGGCCAGCCTGAACGAGGCCGCGATGGCCGGCCTGAAGGCAGACCGCCAGGCCGAGAACCTGAAATCGGAATCCGAACTGGTGCGCGCGCTAGGCATGACCCGCGCCGCCTTTGCCCGCTGGCAAAAGCTGCGCGGCACGGCGCAGGTCAGCGGCCTGTCGGCCTCCGACACCGCCGGGGCGTTCTCGGTGCTGACCAAGACCTTCCGGCTGTTCCTGCAATCGGCCATCCTGGGCATCGGCGCCTGGCTGGTGCTGAAGGGCGACCTGTCGGCCGGGGCGATGATTGCCGGGTCGATCCTGATGGGACGCGCGCTGCAACCGATCGAGGTGGCGGTGGGCCAGTGGTCGGTGCTGACCCGCGCCCGGCAAGCCCAGGCCCGGCTTGAGGGGTTGCTGGGCCGGGTGCCGCCGGAACAGCCGCGCACCGCCCTGCCCCGCCCCGCCGCCAAGCTTGAGGTCCGCAACCTGGTCCTGGGCGTGCCCGGAGAGGCGCGGCCGGTGCTGCGCGGGGTGTCGTTCACGCTGCAACCGGGCCAGGCGCTTGGCGTCATCGGCCCCTCGGGGTCGGGCAAGTCGTCGCTGGCGCGGGCGCTGATCGGGGTCTGGCCGCCGGCCTCGGGGTCGATCCGGCTGGATGGCGCCACGCTGGACCAGTACGATCCCGACCAGCTGGGCCGCTATATCGGCTACCTGCCGCAGCGGGTGACGCTGTTCGATGGCACCATCGCCGCCAACATCGCCCGCCTGGACGAGGATGCCGACGATGCCGCGGTGATCGCCGCCGCCCAGCAGGCCGCCGCGCATGACCTGATCAAGGCGCTGCCGCAGGGCTATGACACCGAAGTCGCCACCATGGGCGGCCGCCTGTCGGGCGGCCAGATCCAGCGCGTCGGCCTGGCCCGCGCGCTGTACGGCGAGCCGGTGATCCTGGTGCTGGACGAACCCAACTCGAACCTCGACAACGACGGCTCGATGGCGCTGAACCGGTCGATCAAGACCGCCAAGGAACAGGGCCGCTGCGTTCTGATCATGGCGCACCGCCCCGCCGCGATCCAGGAATGCGACATGCTTCTGGTGCTGAACGACGGCGTGCCCGCCGCCTTCGGCCCTCGCGACAAGGTTCTGCGCGAGATGGTGCAGAACGCCGGCGAGATCGCCCGATCCATCACCCCCGGAGGCGTGGTATGACCAAACGTCCCTTCTGGTCGGCCCGCGGCCCCGTCACGCTGGGCCTGGCGACCATCGTCCTGATGATCGGCGGCTTTGTCGCCTGGAGCACGCTGACCACCCTGTCGGGGGCCATCGTCGCCTCGGGCCGGATCGAGGTGGAACTGAACCGCCAGGTCGTGCAGCACCCCGATGGCGGCGTGGTCGCCGAGATCGCGGTGGTCGAGGGCGCGACCGTCGCCGCCGGCGACATCCTGATCCGGCTGGACGGATCGCTGGCCCATTCGGAACGCACCATCGTGCTGGGCCAGCTGACCGAGTTGCAGGCCCGCAAGGCCCGCCTGGTGGCCGAGCGCGGCAGCCATGGCGCCCCCGAGTTTCCCGCCGATCTGATGGAACTGGCCAAGACCGACGCCGGCGTGGCGGACCTGATCGACGGCCAGCAACGGCTGTTCCTGGCCCGGCAGGAAACCTCGACCACCCAGACCGAACAGCTGCGCCGCCGGATCAGCCAGATCACCTCGCAGATCGAGGGGATCGACGCCCAGGTCGCGGCGCTGAAGACGCAGCTTGACCTGATCAAGGCGGAACTGGTGAACCAGCAGTCGCTGTTGGAAAAGGGCCTGGCCCAGGCCACCACCGTGCTGTCGTTGCAGCGCGAAGAGGCCCGGCTGATGGGCCTGTCGGGCGAACTGACCGCCAGCCGCGCCCAGGCCGAGGGCCGCATCACCGAGATCGAGCTGGAGATCAGCCGCCTGGCCAGCACCCGGGTCGAGGACGCCGAGCGCGAGCTGCGCGAGATCGGCCCCGCGCTGACCGAACTGGACGAACGCCTGCGCGCGCTGGACGAACAGGTGTCGCGGCTGGACATCCGCGCCCCGGTCGGCGGCGTGGTACTGGGCCTGACGGTGACGACCCCGCGCGCGGTGATCCGCCCGGCCGAGCCGCTCTTGTACATCGTGCCGCAGGACCGGCCGCTGGTGATCGCGGCGCAGGTGCCGCCGATCCACATCGACCAGGTCCATGTCGGCCAGCCGGTCGAACTGGTGTTCTCGGCCTTTTCCAGCCGCACCACGCCGCACCTGGCCGGCAAGGTCTCGGTCGTGTCGGCCGATGCCTTCACCGACCAGGCCACGCATGCCAGCTTTTACCGCGCCGAGATCGTGCTGGACGAGGGCGAGATCGCCAAGCTGGAAGGCCAGACCCTGCTGCCCGGCATGCCGGTCGAGGCCTTCATCCAGACCGAGGGGCGCACCCCGCTGGCCTATCTGGTGAAACCCTTCACCGACTACTTCTCGCGGGCGTTCCGGGAAAGCTGACGCCGCGCGCCCTGGCCCGACCGCGGTGAAGCAAATGCGCCGCTTGCGCGGCAAGTCTTTCCTCTCGCCCGCGCCGCGAAGGGCGGCGCAGGCTCGGGCGGCGCCCGGCCGCGGCCGGCGCGTCCTAGCCGGTGACCTTCTTGACGAACTGCGATTTCAGCCCGATCTGGCCGATGCCCGGCAGCTTGCAGTCGATGTCGTGATCCCCCGGCACCAGCCGGATGCCGCGCACCTTGGTGCCGACCTTGATCACCGTCGACGACCCCTTCAGCTTCAGGTCCTTGATCAGCGTCACCGTATCGCCATCGGCCAGCAGGTTCCCGACGCTGTCGCGCACCTCGGCGCCGCCGGCGGCCTCGGCCGACCATTCGTGCCCGCATTCGGGGCAGGTCAGCAGGGTCTCGCCCATGTAGACATGGGGCGAGCGGCATTCGGGGCAGGGCGGCAGTGTCTGGGTCATCCCTCGCCCATAGCACCGGCCAGCGCCGGGCGAAAGCCCGGGCTCTTGCCCCCCGCGCCTGCCCCCGCTAGGCTTTGCCCGATCTAGACGGAGCCCCCGATGAACCCGATCGAAACCCGCCTTGCCGAACTGGGCGTCACCCTGCCCGACGCCCCCGCCCCGGCGGCCAACTATGTGCCTTTCGTCGTGGTGGGGACCCTGGTCCACATCTCGGGCCAGATCAGCCAGGATGCGAACGGCCTGATCAAGGGCCGGCTGGGCGAAGACATGGCCGTCGAACAGGGGGCCGAGGCCGCCAAACGCTGCGCCATCTCGCTCTTGGCGCAGCTGAAGAAGGCCTGCGGCGGCGACCTGTCGCGCGTGGTGCGCGCGGTCAAGCTGACCGGCTTCGTCAACTCGACCGCCGATTTCACCGACCAGCCCAAGGTGATCAACGGCGCCTCCGATTTCCTGGTCGCCGCCCTGGGCGAGGCCGGGCGCCACGCCCGCTCGGCGGTCTCGGCCGCTTCGCTGCCCCTGGGCGTCGCGGTCGAGATCGAGGGGATCTTCGAGATCCGCTGAGATGCCGCCCCGCATCCCCCTGCCCGCGGCCTTCCTGGCGGCACCCATCGCCCACCGCGCGCTGCACGACCGCAGGGCGGGGCGGATCGAGAATTCGCCCGCCGCGATCCGCGCGGCGCTGGACCACGGCTACGCCATCGAGATCGACCTGCAACTGTCGCAGGACGGCATCCCCATGGTCTTCCACGACGAAGAGCTGGACCGGCTGACCACTGAGACTGGCCCGGTCAGCGCCCGCCGCGCGGCCGAATTGCAGGCGATCCGGCTGAAAGACAGCACCGACACCATCCCCACCCTGGCCCAGGTTCTGGAAATGGTCTCCGGCCGCGTGCCCCTCTTGGTCGAGATCAAGGACCAGTCCCTGGTCATGGGGCCGACCGACGGCCGGCTCGAGGCCGCGACCGCGGCGGCGCTGGCCGCCTACCGGGGCGACGTGGCGGTGATGTCCTTCAACCCCGCCTGCATCGCCCACATGGCCCGCCTGGCGCCGCAAATCCCCCGCGGCCTGACCACCGCCGCCTACGACCCCGAAGGCTGGCACCCGATGCCCGAGGCGATGTGCGCCCATTTCCGCGCCATCCCCGACTACGACGCCACCGGGTCCAGCTTCATCAGCCACGAGGCCGCCGACCTGACCCGCCCCCGCGTAGCCGACCTCAGGGCGCAGGGCGCGGCCATCCTGTGCTGGACGATCCGCTCGCCCGCCGAAGAGGCGCAGGCCCGCCGCATCGCGCAGAACGTCACCTTCGAGGGCTACCTTTCGCCGATCCCGGCTTGACCTTGCGGCAAACCCCGCCACCTTCAGTCCGGCGCAAATACCCTGCGGGGGTCCGGGGGTGCAAAACTCCCGGCGGTGGCCCCGGAAAGCACAGATGGCCGACCTGATCCTGCACGACACCCTGGCCGAGATCGCCGCCGCCGACTGGGACGCGCTGGCCGCCCCCGAACAGGCGACCGGCCGGCCGGCAAACCCCTTCGTCACCCACCGCTTCCTTTCGGCATTGGATGGCTCCGGCTCGACCGGCAAGGGCACCGGCTGGACATCCCGGCCCCTGACCCTGCGCGAGGGCGGCCGGCCCGTCGCCGCCTTGCCGCTCTACATCAAGACCCACAGCCAGGGCGAATACATCTTCGACCACGGCTGGGCCGAGGCCTATGAACGCGCCGGCGGGCGCTACTATCCCAAGCTGCAAGTGGCGGTGCCCTTCACGCCGGTGCCCGGCCCCCGCTTCCTGGGGCCGCCCGCCCACCGCGCCGCCCTGGCCGAGGCCGCCATCGGCCTGGCCCGCGGCAACCAACTGTCCTCGCTGCACGTCACCTTTTGCACCGCAGACGAGGCCCGCGCGCTGGACGGCCACGCCGGCCTGATGCACCGCATCACCCAGCAGTTCCACTGGGAAAACCGCGGCTACGCCAGCTTCGACGACTTCCTCGCCCAACTGTCCAGCCGCAAGCGCAAGATGATCCGCAAGGAACGCGAGACGGCACACAGCCACGGCCTGACCATCCGCGCCCTGACCGGCGACCAGATCGAACCGCAGCACTGGGAGGCATTCTGGGCCTTCTACCAGGATACCGGCAGCCGCAAATGGGGCCGCCCCTACCTGACCCGCGCGGCCTTTGACGCCTTCCACGCCACGATGCGCGACGACATGCTGCTGGTGCTGGCCTTCGACGGCGGCCGGGCGGTCGCGGGCGCCCTGAACTTCATCGGCCGCGACTGCCTTTACGGCCGCTACTGGGGCTGCATCGCCGACTATCCCTGCCTGCATTTCGAACTGTGCTACCATCAGGCCATCGACTGGGCCATCGCCCAAGGCCTGCACCGGGTCGAGGCCGGCGCACAAGGAGAGCACAAGCTGGCCCGCGGCTACCTGCCGGTGGAAACCCATTCGCTGCACTGGATCGCCGACCCGGGCTTTCGCGAAGCCGTGGCGCGCTACCTGGAACAGGAGCGCCGCGCCGTCGGCGAAGAGATCGAGGTGCTGACCGCCTATGGTCCGTTCCGGCGGACCCTGGCCGAACCCTCGTAGCGGGGGTTTCACACCCCCCTTGCGCCGGCCCCCTCAAACCGGTGGCGCGGGCCGGCTCACCCGTGGAGTATTTCCAAAAGAGCAATGCATCGATTCGGAGGTTCGGATGACCCTGACGCTCTATACCAACCCGATGTCGCGCGGCCGCATCGCCCGGGTGATGCTGGAAGAGATCGGCGAACCCTATGAAACCGTCGTGCTGGACTACGGCGCCGCGATGAAGGCGCCGGGCTATCTGGCGCTGAACCCGATGGGCAAGGTGCCGACCGTGGTGCATGACGGCCGCGTCGTCACCGAATGCGCGGCGATCTGCACCTATCTGGCGATGGCCTTCCCCGAAAAGGGCCTGATGGCCAAGGACACCGCCACGTTCCTTCGCTGGATGTTCTTTGCGGCGGGGCCGCTGGAACAGGCGGTAGTGAACACCTC
>JAGPCN010000306.1 GCA_018058035.1 Fuscovulum sp. | reverse complement strand
CCTGCCCTCTTGTCCGCCTGTCCACGCCCCGGCGCCGCTTGCACGCCGCCCGCGGGCGTGCCGGGCGCCTGATCGGCGCGCCCCGCTTTGGCCCTTGCGCCTTGGGATAACAGATGCCACGCCCTATATTCAAGAACGACAAGCCATCGCGGGGCCAACGGCCATTCCGCGCCGGAGCCAGAGCATGACCGAAACCCCGATCCCCCGTTTCCGCACCGGCGCGCTGTCGCACCGCAAGCCCACGCGCTTTCGCCTGGCCCCCGGCGCGGCGGACCGCGCGGCGCTGGCGGCCTCGCTGGACCTGATCGACCTGCCGCGTCTCAGCTTCGAGGGCGAGATCGCGCCGCAGGGCCGCGACGACTTTGCCCTGACCGGGCGGCTGGTGGCCGAGGCGGTCCAGGCCTGCGTCGTCACCCTGGCGCCCGTGCCGGCGCGGATCGACGAAACCGTGCGGCGCCGCTACCTGGCTGACTATGCCGAGCCCGAGGGCGAAGAGGTCGAAGTGCCCGAGGACGACAGCGCCGAGCCGATGCCCGAGGCGATCGACCTGGCCGAAGTGCTGCGCGAGGCGCTGGCGCTGACCTTGCCGCCCTGGCCGCGCGCCGCCGGCGCCGAACTGGGCGAGGCGGTCTTTGCCGGCCCCGGCACCGCGCCGATCCGCGATGCCGACCTGAAGCCCTTTGCCGCCCTGGCAAAGCTGCGCGGCGACGCCGATCCGGGCAGCGACCAGGGGGGCTGAGAGGGGGCCTGAACGGGGCCCTTCGGGGGCGCAAATTGGGGCTTGCGCCCGTCCGGAATCCGGCTATGGTCCGCGCCTCATTCAAGCTGTGAAGCAGCCGCGGTCGGCTATTGCCCGACACACTGATTCACAAAGGAAAATCAGGGGCCTGTCCCCGCTACACCAAGGTTGCGACATGGCTGTCCCGCAGAACCGTACCACCAAATCCCGCCGCAACATGCGCCGTGCGCATGACGCGCTGGTTGCCGCCAACCCGGCCGATTGCCCGAACTGCGGCGAACTGAAGCGCCCGCACCATGTGTGCAGCGCCTGCGGCCATTATGACGCGCGCGAAGTCGTCGCCGCGGTCAAGGAAGCGGACATCGACGAGGACGCGGCGTAAGCCGCGCCTGACGCCCGCGTCGTCATGGCTGACGGATTGCAAGCTCCGCGACCCCTCGACGACGCCGCCATCGTCATTTCGGTTGACGCCATGGGCGGAGACCGTGGGCCGGCAGCCGTGGTTGCCGGTCTTGTCGATTCCGCCCAGCAACTGCCCCGCCTGCACTTTCTGCTGCATGGCGATCAGGCGCAGCTGACCCCCCTTCTGACCCGCCACCCCGAACTTTCGGCGCGCGTGACGCTCTGCCATGCCGAGCGGGTGGTCGCCATGACCGACAAGCCCAGCCAGGTGATGCGGCACGGCCAGGGCACCTCGATGTGGGCCACCATCGACGCGGTGCGCGACGGCCAGGCCGGCGCCGCGGTGTCCTGCGGCAACACCGGCGCGCTGATGGCGGTGGCGATGCTGCGCCTGCGCCGGATGCCGGGGGTGAACCGCCCGGCCATCGCCAGCCTGTTCCCCACTCCAACTCCGGGCAAGATGAACGTCATGCTGGACATGGGCGCCGACGTGAAGGCCGACCCGGGCGACCTGCTGCAATACGCCTTCATGGGCGCCTCTTACGCCCGCAACGGCCTGGGGCTGGCGCGACCGCGCGTCGGCCTGCTGAATGTCGGCACCGAGGACCACAAGGGCCGCGCCGAACTGCAAGAGGCGCATGGCCTGATGGGCCAGCGCGCCGAGGCGGGCGGCTTCGACTATGTCGGCTTCATCGAGGGCACCGACATCCTGTCGGACCGGGTCGATGTGATCGTGACCGACGGTTTCACCGGCAACGTGGCGCTGAAGGCGATCGAGGGCACCGCCCGGCTGGTGGGCGATCTCTTGAAGCAAAGCCTGACCAGCACGCTGATGGCCAAGCTGGGCGCCCTGCTGGCGCGCGGCGCGCTTGGCCGGCTGCAACGCCGGATCGACCCCCGCCGGGTGAATGGCGGGGTCTTCCTGGGGCTGAACGGCACGGTGGTGAAATCGCACGGCTCGGCCGATGCGACCGGGGTTTCCGCCGCGATCCGGCTGGCCGCGCAGCTGGCCGAGGCGCGCTTTGTCGAGCGGCTCGCGGCACGGGTTGCATCCGCGTCAGGCGCGGGGCAGGATGCCGCAAGTGGGAAAACCGGGCCCGAAGGCGCCGGACAAGGGGAAGATCCAACCCGATGACGATACGCGCCGTGGCCAGGGGCGTCGGGCATTACCTGCCCGAACGGATCGTTCCCAACTCTGATTTCGAAAAGACCATCGACACCTCGGACGAATGGATTCGCAGCCGCTCGGGGATCGAGCGGCGCCACATCGCCGCCCCCGGCCAGCTGACCTCGGATCTGGCGACGCGGGCCGCGCAGGCCGCGCTGGCCGATGCCGGGCTGGAGCCCGCCGACATCGACGCGATCATCGTCGCCACCTCGACCGCCGACCTGACCTTTCCGTCCTGCGCCACCTCGGTGCAGGCGGCACTTGGCATGACCGGCGGCTTTGCCTTCGACGTGCAGGCGGTCTGCGCGGGCTTTGTCTATGCGCTGTCGACCGCGAATGCGTTGATCATCGCCGGCCAGGCCCGGCGCGTGCTGGTGATCGGGGCCGAAACCTTCAGCCGGCTGATGGACTGGACCGACCGCTCGACCTGCGTCCTTTTCGGCGACGGCGCCGGCGCGCTGGTGCTTGAAGCGGCGGAGGGCACCGGCACCACCGCCGACCGCGGCATCCTGGCCACCGACCTGCATTCCGACGGCCGCCACAAGGACATCCTTTATGTCGATGGCGGCGTCAGCACCGGGACGATCGGCCACCTGCGCATGGAGGGAAAGGAAGTCTTTCGCCATGCCGTTGAAAAGCTTGCCGAAACCGCCCATGCCGCGCTGGACAAGGTGGGCCTGACGGGCGGCGACGTCGACTGGATCGTGCCGCACCAGGCCAATATCCGCATCATCGAGGGCACCGCGAAGCGCATGCAGGTGCCGATGGAGCGCGTGGTGGTGACGGTGCAGGACCATGGCAACACCTCGGCTGCGTCTATCCCGCTGGCGCTGTCGGTCGGCCGCGCCCGCGGCCAGATCAAGCCAGGCGACCTTCTGGTGACCGAGGCGATCGGCGGCGGCCTGGCCTGGGGATCGGTCGTCCTGCGCTGGTAGCCGCTTCAAATGCGCGCTCCAAGTTGTTGATATTGACTCGCAATTCCATCCGCCGCATCCTTCCCGTCGAAATCACCCGGGGGGGATGACAGAATGAGCGAGAAGACCCTGACACGGATGGACCTGAGCGAGGCCGTTTTCCGCGAGGTCGGACTTAGCCGCAACGAATCCGCCAACCTGGTCGAGGCGGTGCTGCAGCACATGTCCGACGCGCTGGCCGCGGGCGAAACCGTCAAGATCTCGTCCTTTGGCACCTTCTCGGTGCGCGCCAAGTCGGCCCGCGTCGGCCGCAACCCCAAAACCGGCGACGAAGTGCCGATCAGCCCGCGCCGGGTGCTGTCGTTCCGCCCCTCGCACCTGATGAAAGACCGCGTCGCGGCGGGGAAGAAGAAGTAAGGGCAGCAGCGGATGGACAAGTCGCCCGAGGCTTTCCGCACGATCTCCGAGGTCGCCGAGGCGCTTGAGACCCCCGCCCATGTGCTGCGCTTCTGGGAAAGCCGGTTTCCCCAGATCCGGCCGGTCAAGCGGGCCGGTGGGCGGCGCTATTATCGCCCCGCGGACGTGGCACTGCTGACCGGCATCAAGCGGCTTCTGCATGACGAGGGCATGACGATCCGCGGCGTGCAGAAGATCCTGCGCGAACAGGGCATCCGCCATGTCTCGGGCCTGACCGACGAGCCCAGCCCCGAGGAAGAGGCGCTGGAGGCCGCGATGCTGGGCCGGCTGGACGCCGAAGACGCGCCCCCGCCCGACGAGGCCGAAGAGGCCACCGCCGCCGCGCTGGAGGCCGCGCTGGACGAGGCCGCCGAACCGGAGGACCTGCCGGAACCCGCGCCGCCCCTTGCGCCGCCCGAGACCGTCGCGCCGCCCGCCGTCTCGGCGCTGGACTGGCTGGCACACCTGCCCGAAGCCCGCGCGCCCCAGGCCGCCCGGCCGCCGGACTCGCCCGCCGAGCCGCCTGCCACGGTTGCTGCGGCCGAGACCACGCCGGAGCTTCCGTTC
>JAGPCN010000305.1 GCA_018058035.1 Fuscovulum sp. | reverse complement strand
GTGCAGGCCATGCTGGCGGTGCCGGGCAACCTGTTCCCGCCCGACGACGAAAGCCGGTTCTCGATCTCGGTCGAACTGCCGCCCGGCGCCACGCTGACGGAAACCGACCGCACCACCGAGGCAATGCGCCAGGCCATCGCCGACGTGCCGGGGATCGAGAACATCATGGTGATCGGCGGCACCTCTCCCCTGGGCGACCGCGAGGTGCGGCGGGCCAACATGGTGGTGCTGCTGGAACGCCGCGACGTCAGCCTGGAACGCAAGCTGTTCGACCTTGCCGCGGCGCTGCCGGGCTTGCGCGACTGGGTGCCCGCGCCGGAAAGCGAAAGCCGGACCCTGCCGCAGAACGAGATCGAGGCCGAGGTGTTCCGCCGCCTGGCAGTGGTGCCCGACATCCGCGCCTTCAAGCTGGGCGGCCCCGGTGCCGGCGGCCGGCCGGTTTCCTACAACGTCCTGTCGGACGACGAGGACGACCTGAAGGCGGCGATCGGCATCATCGAGGGCGCGCTGGCGAACGAGACGGTGCTGTCCAACGTCTCGACCGAAAGCACCCTGCCCCGCCCGGAAATCCAGGTCACCCCGCGGCTGGAAGAGGCCGCGCGGCTGGGCATCACCACCCAAGCCATCGCCGCAACGCTGCGGGTGGCGACCATCGGCGACAACGACGCGGCGCTGGCCAAGCTGTCGGTCGACAACCGGCTGATTCCGGTGCGCGTGCAGGTCGAAAACACCTCGCGCGAAAGCCTGGACCGGATCGCCGCGCTGAAGCTGATGACGGCGAACGGCACCATGGTGCCCCTGTCGGCGGTGGCCGAAATCCGGGTGGCCGAAGGGCCCGCCACGGTCAAGCGGCTGAACCGCCAGCGCGTCGCCACCGTGGGCGCCGACCTGCCGGTGGGCGTACCGCTGGACACCGCCACCCAGCGGTTCGAGGAGGTTGTCTTCGGCAACCCCGAAAAGGGCATCGCGCCCTTGGCGCTGCCGGCCAGCGTGATCGTCAAGCCCTCGGGCGATGCCGAGATCCAGGCCGAACTGGTGTCCAGCTTCGGCAATGCCATGATCATGGGGCTGATGCTGGTGCTGACGGTGCTGATCCTTCTGTTCCGCTCGGTCATCCAGCCCTTCACCATCCTGTTCTCGCTGCCCTTGGCCATCGGCGGGGTGGCGGCGGCGCTGATCCTGACCAACAACCCGTTCTCGATGCCGGTGATGATCGGGGTGCTGATGCTGATGGGCATCGTCACCAAGAACGCGATCCTGCTGATCGACTTTGCCATCGAGATGCGGGCGCGCGGCATGAACCGTATCCAGGCCGTTGTCGAGGCCGGGCACAAGCGGGCGCGGCCGATCGTGATGACCTCGATCGCGATGTCGGCGGGCATGCTGCCCTCGGCGCTTGGGGTGGGCGAAGGCGGCACCTTCCGCGCGCCGATGGCGACCGCCGTGATCGGCGGCATCATCGTGTCGACCGTGCTCAGCCTGGTCGTGGTGCCGTCCTTCTACCTGATCATGGACGACCTGTCGCGCGCGCTGGCCTGGGTCTTCGGCCGCTTCATCGGCAAGAAGGAGGCCGAGCCCGACGAGCCCGCCGCGCATCTTCTGGCCCAACGGATCGACCGCGGGCAAGAGGACGTGGCGCTTCTGGGGGCCCGGGTTTCGGCGCTGGAGGCGGCGCTGCCGCCGTCGCGCCGCACCGCGCTGCATGTGGCCGAGTAGCAGGCGCTGCCGGGTTCAGCCCGGCGGCAGCTGCGACAGCTCGTCCAGCAGGGCCACCAGGGCGCGGACGCGGTCGGGGCCGAACTCGGCGTCGATCGCGTCATAGATCGCGCCGGCATGCGGCGTGACCTGGTCGATCAACTCCCGGCCCTCGGGCGTGATGGTCAGGATCGCCCGGCGGCCGTCGCCGGCATCGCGGCCCCGGCGGATCAGCCCGCGGTCGGCCAGCGCCCGGATCATCCGGGTCAGCGACGGCGCCAGGATGTTCGCCCGCCGCGCCAGTTCGGTCGCGTCCAGCCCGTCATGCTCGGCCAGCACGCGGATCACCCGCCATTGCTGTTCGTTGATGCCATGCCGGTCCAGAAGCGGGCGAAAGCGGGCCATCACCGCCTCACGCGCGCGCAACAGCGCCATCGGCAGGGCAAGTTGCGTCGAGCGCGGGTGAGAGGAAGCGTCGGTCATCGGCAAAGCCAATCACGCGACCGCGCCCAAGGCAAGGCGATGGTTGACGCAGGCCCCCCGAGCGGGCCATCTGCGACGGGCAACGGAGGGTCCACCATGCCGCACCTGACCATCGAGCATTCCGCCAATCTGGACGCCGCCGACGACCTGCCCGGCCTGTGCCGGATGCTGCGGGCCGCACTGCTGGGAACCGGACTGTTCGAGGAAGGTGCGGTGCGGGTGCGCAGCCTGCCCTGCCCGCATTACGCCGTGGCCGACCTGCACCCCGACAATGCCTTTGCCGCCCTGGTGCTGCGCATCGGCGCGGGCCGCGGCGCGGACGACAAGCGCCGGCTGGGGGCGGCCGTCATGGCCGCGGCCGAAGGCCATTTCGCGGCCCGGCTGGCGCGTCCGCACTTTGCCCTGTCGCTGGATATCGTCGAGAACGACCCCGCGCTGTCGTGGAAGACGAACAGCATCCACCCCCGGCTGCGGGCCGCGCGCGCGGGCTGACACCAGGCCGGAATTCGCGCGAATTCCGGTCCGATTTCCGCGCGGAAATCGGTTGCGCCCAGATCGCGCCGTCAGACCCCCACATGGTCCCGGAAGACCCGCGCGCCGGGTTCCAGGGACGCCGCATCGGCTGTTTCGGCCACCCGGCCCTGCGCCATGAAGGCCACCCGGTCGGCCATCTTCAGCACCGCCTCGACCCGCTGTTCGACCAGCACCACCGCCACGCCCTCGGCGCGCAGCCGCAGCACCGCCGTGCGGATCAGCGCGATCATGCTGGGCTGCAAGCCCTCGGTCGGTTCGTCCAGAAGCAGCACCTTGGGTTCCAGGCAAAGCGCGCGGGCGATCGCCAGCATCTGCTGCTCGCCCCCCGACAGCGTGCTGGCGGGCTGGTCCAGCCGTTCGCCGAGGCGCGGAAACAGCGCCAGCACATGGTCGCGCACCTCGGCCCGGTTGCCGCGGACCAGGCCGCCGACGTCCAGGTTCTCGGCCACGCTCAGCGGGCCGAACAGGCGGCGGCCCTGCGGCACCCAGGCCAGTCCGTGGCGCGGCACCTGATGCGCGGGCAGGCCCTGCAGCACCACCCCGCCCAGCCGGATCGTGCCCGCCGTCGCCGGCACCAGGCCCATGATCGCCTTCATCAGCGTGGACTTGCCGGCGCCGTTGCGGCCCATGACGCAGGTCACCTCGCCGGGCCGGGCGACGAAATCCACCCCGCGCAGCACGGTCACCGGGCCATAGCCCGCGGTCACGCCGGCCAGTTCAAGCGCCAAGGTAGGCCTCCTGCACCGCCGGGTTGGCGCGGATCTGGTCGGGCGTGCCGCGGGCCAGCACCTGGCCAAAGGCCAGCACGGTGATCCGCTGGGCCAGGTCCATCACCACCTCCATGTTGTGTTCGATCAGCAGGACGGCGACCTCGGGGACCAGGCCGCGCACCAGGGCCTTGAAGCCCTCGATCTCGCCCGCGGCCAGGCCCTGGGTCGGCTCGTCCAGGATCAGCACGCGCGGCGCCAGCGCCAGGCCCATCGCCACCTCCAGCAGCCGCTGGTGGCCATAGGACAGCGTACCCGCGGTTTCCCGCTGCATCCCCTCCATCCCCACCCGGGCCAGCGCCTGCGGCACCGCCTGGGCCAGTGCGCGGTCGGGCCTTGTGCCGCCCTGCACCGCCAAGGCCACGTTGTCAAAGACCGACAGGCCCGGGAAGACGCTGGTGATCTGGAACGTATAGGCCAGCCCGCGGCGGACGCGGGCATGGGCGGGAAGGCGGGTGATGTCTTCGCCCGCCAGGGCGATGGTGCCCGACTGCACCGGGATGCGCCCCGACAAGAGCGAGACGAGGGTGGTCTTGCCCGCCCCGTTCGGGCCGATCAGGGCGTGGATCTCGCCGGCCTCCAGGTCGAAATCCACCCCGTCGACGGCGCGCAGGCCGCCGAAATGGCGCGTCAGGCCACGGGCCTGCAGAAGGCTCATGGCAGGTCCCTCCACAGCCTTGCGCGGACCCAGCCCAGGATGCCCCGGGGCGCGAACAGCACCAGAACGACCAGCGCCGCCCCCACCAGGAACAGCCAGGCATCGGTGACGGTCGAGGCCAGGTC
>JAGPCN010000080.1 GCA_018058035.1 Fuscovulum sp. | reverse complement strand
ACCGTCTGGTCGCGCAAGCTGGTGACGGCGGCGAACATGGCCACGCCGCTCGGCCTGCAGATGACCACCGACCTCGCCGAAGCCGTGCCGCAGGCCGACATCATCTGCACCTGCACCATGTCGACCGAACCGCTGATCCGTGGCGACTGGCTGCGCCCCGGACAGCACCTGGACCTGATCGGCGCCTATCGCCCCGACATGCGCGAGTTGGACGACACCGCCATGTCGCGTGCCCGCCTGTTCGTGGATTCGCGGGCGACCACGGTCCACCACATCGGCGAACTGATGATGCCGCTGAAGTCCGGCGCGATCACCGAGGCCAGCATCACCGCCGATTTCTGGGACGACCCCGCGCTTTATACCCGCCGCTCCGACGACGAGATCACCATCGCCAAGAACGGCGGCGGCGCGCACCTGGACCTGATGACCTCGGCCTGGATCGCCGGCGCGGTAGCCGGAAAATGACCTGGGCGGGCCACGACGGCGCGCTGCGCCTGTCGGTGGCCCTGGTCATGCTGGCCGCGATGGCCGCCTGGGAACTGGCGGCCCCCGCCCGCCGGGCCGAAATGCCCCGGCTGCTGCGCTGGTCGAACAATCTGGGAATGGTGGCGCTGGATGCGGCGCTGGTGCGGCTGCTGGTTCCCCTGTCACTTTCGGCCTTTGCGGCATCCGTGCAGGCGCGCGGCTGGGGCCTGTTCGCCCTGACGCCATTGCCCGGCTGGGCCGAAGCGGTGCTGGCGCTTGTGCTGCTGGACCTGGCGATCTGGGCGCAGCACCGGGCGTTTCACCATGTCCCGCTGTTGTGGCGGCTGCACCGGGTCCACCATTCCGACCCGGACATCGACGCCTCGACCGGCCTGCGCTTTCACCCCGTCGAGATCCTCTTGTCGGTCGGTTGCAAGATGGCCGTCATCGCCGCGCTTGGCGCCCCGCCAGGGGCCGTTCTGGCCTTCGAGGTGATCCTGAACGGCCTGTCGCTGTTCAACCACGCCAATATCCGCCTGCCTGCCCGGGTCGACCGGCTGCTGCGGCTGGTCGTCGTCACCCCCGACATGCACCGCGTCCATCATTCCGAGATCCGGGCCGAGACCGATTCCAACTTTGGCTTCAACCTGCCCTGGTGGGATCGGCTGTTCGGCACCTACCGCGACCAGCCCGCGCTTGGCCACCAGGGGATGACCCCGGGCATCGGCGCCTTTCGCAGCGCACGCGACCTCTGGCTGGACCGGCTGCTGCTGCAACCGCTGCGCGATCTGCCCAAGGCCGCCCCGCATCAGGACGGGAACCAGGCCGCGGACCCGGACGGACCCCCCGGCCCCTAAGCAGGCGCTTAGGCGGCCCGCCGCCGGGCCCTGTCAGCCGCTGGAATATAGCCTGCGCACGCGCGGTAGCCTACGTCGGGCGCAGGCGTGACATGCTTGACCCTGCCCGGCGCCGGCGCAGCAATCTGAGACGAATTTACCTTGGGCCCATCGACATCGGTCGTCGTTCCCTGCCGGAACGAGGCCAGCAACATCCTGACCCTGATCGACGGGATCGCCCGCAGCATGGCCGTGGCCGGGCCGTTCGAGATTGTCGTGGTCGACGACGGCTCGGACGACGGTATGGCGGCGCTGCTGGCTTCGGCGCTGGATCGCTGGCCGATGCTGCGGGTGCTGCGGCATGACCGGACCGGCGGGCAATCGGCCGCCATCCACTCGGGCGTTCTGGCCGCCCGCCACGACCTGATCTGCACGCTGGACGGAGACGGCCAGAACCCGCCCGAGGAATTGCCGCGCCTGATCGCGCCGTTCCAGGCCCCGGGGGCCGAGACCCTGGGCCTGGTGGCCGGGCAGCGGGTCGGGCGCCAGGACACGCTGGCGCGGCGCCTGGCCTCGCGGCTGGCCAACGGCCTGCGCGCCCGGGTCCTGCACGACGCCACCCGCGACACCGGCTGCGGGCTGAAATGCTTTCGGCGGCAGGCCTTTCTGGCGCTGCCCTACTTCGACCACATGCACCGCTACCTGCCCGCGCTGTTTGCGCGCGATGGCTGGCGGGTCGCGCATGTCGACGTGGCGCACCGCCCGCGCGGCGGCGGAAGGTCGCATTATTCCAACCTTCAGCGCGGGCTGGTGGGGATCTTTGACCTGATGGGCGTGGCCTGGCTGTTGCGGCGGCGCAAGAAGGCCCGCGCCGCAGAAATCGCCCGCCCCCCGCAATCCACCAGCGAGGACCGGCGATGACCTGGTTGATGCAGACGCTGCATGCCGACAGCGGAACCGAACTGGCCTGGGTGCTGTTCGGCCTTTGCGCGCAGCTGATGTTCACCGCCCGCTTCCTGGTGCAGTGGATCGCGTCCGAGCGCGCGCGGTCGTCGGTGATGCCGGTGGCCTTCTGGTATTTCTCGCTGGCCGGAGGAGCCATGCTGCTGGCCTATGCCTTGTACCGCAAGGACCCGGTCTTTGTGCTGGGCCAGGCCCTTGGCGTGGTGATCTATGCGCGCAACCTGTGGCTGATCCATGCCAGCCGCCAGCCCTAGACCCACGGGCCCTGCCTGCCTCTGGTCGCTGGTCGTGCTGGTTGCAGCGATGGCGATCGGCACGCTGGTCTTCACGCTTTGGCCCGGCCTGGACCTGGGCGTCTCGGGGCTGGCCTACCGCCCCGGCGCGGGGTTCGTGCTGGCCGACCGGCCGGTCTGGGACGCCGTGGTTCTGGCCGGCAAGGTGGCCTCGATCCTCTATGTCGTCGCGGCGCTGGTGCTGCTGCCAGCCAGCCTGCTGCGCCGCGCCGGCCCTGCCGCGGCGCGCTACTGGGGGCTGGTAATCCTGCTTTACCTGATCGGGCCGGGCCTGATGGTGAACGGCGCGCTGAAGCGCGTCTTTGGCCGCGCCCGCCCCGACCAGATCGAGCTGTTCGGCGGTGACGGCCCCTTCACCGCCGCCTGGCAGGTTTCGGACTATTGCCACTCGGCCTGTTCCTTTGTCTCGGCCGAGGTCGCCGCCGGCACCGCGCTGACCATTGGCCTGGCGCTTGGGGCGCTGTGGTTCGCCGGCCGGCCAGCGGCGCGGCTGTTCCGGCGGCTTGCCCTTGCCGCACTGGTGCTGCTGGTCCTGACCGCGCTCCAGCGCATCGGCAGCGGGCGGCACTTCCTGTCGGATGTGGTCTTTGCCGCCCTGCCGGTCGCCGCCCTTGGCGCCGCCCTTGCCTGCCTGCTGCGGCCGCGCCAAATGCCCCTTCAGACACCGCACCGCACGGGTGACCTGCCATGACGCCATCCCCCCTGTCCGCCCGCAGCATCGGCCTTTTGGCCTTGGGGCTGGCCACCGGCCTGGCGGTGCTGCTGCCGCAGTTGCGCCCGGTCCTGCCGGTGGACGAGACGCGCTACCTGTCCGTCGCCTGGGAGATGCAGCGCGACGGCAGCTTCATCGTCCCGCATCTGAACGGAGAGATCTACGCCCACAAGCCGCCGCTGTTGTTCTGGCTGATCAACCTGGTCTGGTCGGCAATCGGGGTCAGCGAGGTCGCCGCGCGGCTGGTCGCCCCGGCCTTCGGCGTGCTGGCGGTGGCGCTGACCTGGCGGGTCGGCGCGCGGCTTTTCCCCGACCGCCCGACGCTGGGGCCGACCGCGGCGCTGATCCTGGCTTCGACGGGCGTCTTTGCGCTGTACGGCTCGCTGACGATGTTCGACACGATGCTGGCCTCGGCCGTGCTGCTGGGGGTGCTGGCGCTTGTGCGGATGGACGCGGGCGGGGGCTGGCCGGCGACGCTGGGCCTGGGCGCGGCGCTGGCCTTCGGCGTACTGGCCAAGGGGCCGGTGATCCTGGTGCACCTTATGCCGCTGGCGCTGGCGCGGCCGGTGTGGTCGCTGGTCGAGGTGCCGGGGCGGGCGGGTGCCTGGTATGGCCGGGTGGCGGTGGCCATCGCGATGGCCGTGGGGCTGCTGGCGCTGTGGCTGATCCCGGCGCTGTGGCTGGGCGGCGCCGACTACCGGGCCGAGGTGCTGTGGCGCCAAAGCGCGGGCCGCATGGTGAATGCCTTTGACCACGCCCGGCCCGTCTGGTTCTTTCTGGCGCTGCTGCCGCTGTTGCTGTGGCCCTGGGCCTGGCGCCCGCAGGCCCTGCGGGGCCTGGCCTCGGCCGGTCTGTGGAGCGACCGCCGCGCGCGGGTGCTGGCGATCTGGGGCCTGGGCACGCTGGTTCTGTTCTCGCTGATCTCGGGCAAGCAGGCGCATTATCTGGTTCCCGCGCTGCCCGCCGCGGCGCTGGCACTGGCCGCAGCGCCGGCGCCGCGACCCGGCTGGGGGCCGGTGCTGGCCTGCCTGGCGGTGGTGGGGCCGGTGCTGGTCTGGGCCGGCCTGCTGGCCGGCGGGTGGGCGGACCTGGACGGGGTCCAAGTCGCGACGCTGGGCCCCGCGACGCTGGCGCTGGCCGCCCTTCTGGCCGTGGCCGGGCTGGCCGCCCTGATGGCCGCCGGCCGCCGGGCACCGCTGCTGGGCTGGGCGCTGGTGGCGCCGGTGGCGCTGGTTGTCGCCCATGTCGCACTGCGCCCCGCGCTGACCGAGCATTTCGACACCACCCGCTTTGCCGCCGAACTGGCGCGCGCGCCCGCGGCCGGGGTGGCGATCGACGGCTATCCCTATCAGGGCGAATTCGGCTTTACCGCGCGGCTGGCCGCCCCTGTCACGGTTCTGCCGGACGGTGGGCTGGAGGCCTGGATCGCCGCCCATCCCGGCGGGCTGGTGATCACCACCCGCGACCTGCCGCTGCCCGCCCCGCCGGTCGGAGAGGCCTGGCTGGCCGGCAAGCACCTGCGCCTGTTCCGCCTGCCCTGACGCTTCGGCGCCGGGCAGGTCGGCCCTGGTCGAATCGCCCCAAGGCGCCCCCAAGGGCGCCAAGCGTCACAACACGTCATGTTTTCGGGATTTTTCTGAATGGTCGGAGCGAGAGGATTCGAACCTCCGACCCCCTGCTCCCGAAGCAGGTGCGCTACCAGACTGCGCTACGCTCCGACCGTGGCGGGGGCTTACCGCCCGGGGGCCGCTTTGGCAAGGGGGGGCGGCAGCCTCGCGACACGATTCCCGCGATCAACCCTCGCGCGGGCCGAACCGGCGCAGCCACAGGCCGACGCGCGGGATGGTGCCCACGTCCAGCCGCGAGCGGTTTTCCAGCACCGGGCGGTTCTTCGATACCGAAGGCGTGCCCTCGCGCAGCACGATGTAGATGCCGCTGGCGATGATCACCGCCGATCCGGCGGCGGTCCAGCGGTCGATGTCCTCGTCGAACAGAAGCCAGCCGTAGAACGCCGCCCAGAGGATCTGCGAATACTGCATCGGCGCCACGATCACCGCCGGCGCCGAGCGATAGGCCAGGATCATCAGGAAGGCGCCGCACATCCCCAGCACGGCCACCACCCCGTTCAGCGCCAGATGCTCGACCGGCATCGGGCGATAGACGAAGGGCATCACCAGCCCCATCGCGGCGACCGAGACCAGCATCGGATACATCATCAGCACGACCGACCGTTCCTCGTTGCCGATCTTGCGCACGATGACCGAGGACATCGCCCCCATCACCGCCGCCCCCAGCCCCGCCAGGTGGCCCCAGGACAGCGACGCCGTGCCCGGCCGCAGCACGATCAGCACCCCGGCCAGGCCAACGGCCACCGCCAGCCCGCGGTGCAGGCCGACGCGCTCTCCCAGCATCGGGATCGACAGGATGGTGATCACCAGCGGCATCGCGAACAGCATGGCGTAGCATTGCGCCATCGGCAGCACGGAAAAGGCGTAGAACCCCATCGCCCCGGTGGCCACCCCGGTCACCGACCGTGCCAGCGACCACCAGGGATGGCGCGGCACCAGGTTGCCGTCGGTCTTGTCCGACAGCAAAAGCACCGACACCACCGGAAAGCTGAGCAGCGCCGAAAAGAAGATGATCTGGAACGAGGTGTAGTGATGGCCCAGGGTCTTCACGACCACGTCATGCGTGGCGTAAAGCCCAAAGGCCGCGAGCGAGAGAAGCGCGCCGCGCAAGACAGAAGACATGGGTGCCGGGTCCGTGGCTGCAGGCGCGCGTCCTGCGCCCGTGTTAGCGGAAACATTGTCGCCCGAATGCGCGGCAGACGCAAGGTCGGTTGTGGCCCCCCGCGGAGGCCCTGCCTCAGGCCGCCTGGGGTCGCGGCCGCGGCCGGTCCTGCCGCACCACGATCACCAGGCCCGCCGCGGCGATCAGGGCGGCCCCCAGCATCGTGCGGCCGGTCAGCGCCTCGTCGAACAGAAGCGCCCCGAAGATCGCGGCCCAGAGGATCTGCGAATACTGCATCGGCGCCACCACGATGGCGGGCGCCCGCCGGTAGGCCGCGATGATCGACACCAGGGCGATGCTCAGCGCCACCGCCATCAACGCCGAGATGCCCAGGTCGTGCAGCGGCATCGGGCGGTAGACAAAGGGCATCGTCGCCGCGACCACCAGAAGCAGCGCCAGTTGCGGCCAGATCAGCATCACCGCCGTCCGCTCGACCGCGCCGGTCTTGCGGATGATCACGTTGTTCATCGCCCCCACCACCGCGCCCGCCATCGCCAGGCCATGCCCCAGGCTTAGCGGCGTGGCCGTCGGGTTCAGCGCGATCACCACGCCGGCCAGCCCGCCCAGCACCGCCAGCCCGCGCACCGGGTCCAGCCGTTCGCCCAGCACCGGCACCGCCAGAAGCGCGATGAACAGCGGCATGGTGAAGAAGATCACATAGGCCTCGGCCAGCGGCACCAGGGTAAAGGCCCAGACCCCGGTAATGAAGTTGAAGATGGTGCCGGCCGTCCGCAGCGCCATCAGCCCCGGCCGCACCGGGCGCAGCGACCCGGGTGACCGGTCGATCAGCGCATAGATCAGCAGCAGCGGCATCATCATCATGCCCGCAGCCGCGATGATCTGCAGCGGATTGTAGGTCGCACCCAGGGTCTTGGCCGATACGTCGTAGGCCGAATAGCTGAGGAAGGCCAGCAGGGCCAGGCCGGCACCGCGCAGCGTCGAGGAATGGGCCATGCGGGCTCCGCCGGAACATCGGGCGCGCAGGGCGGCGCGGGGGCGCCGCCGCCGCGGCAGGGTCAGAGGCTGGCGTCCAGCGCGGCCAGGACCGCGTCGCCCATCTGGCTGGTCGAGACCGGGGTGCCGCCTTCGGGGCCCATCAGGTCGGCGGTGCGGACGCCGTCGGCCAGCACCTTTTCCACCGCCTTTTCGACGCGGGCCGCCTCATCCCCGAGGTCGAAGGAGTAGCGCAGCGCCATCGCAAAGCTCAGGATGCAGGCGATCGGGTTGGCCTTGCCCTGGCCGGCGATGTCGGGCGCGCTGCCGTGGACGGGCTCGTACAGCGCCTTGGGCCGGCCGTTCGCCATGGGGGCGCCAAGCGATGCCGAGGGCAGCATCCCCAGCGACCCGGTCAGCATCGCGGCGGCATCCGACAGAAGGTCGCCGAACAGGTTGTCGGTCACGATCACGTCGAACTGCTTGGGCCAGCGGCACAGCTGCATGGCGCCGGCGTCGGCGTACATGTGCGAAAGCTGCACATCCGGGTAATCGCGGTCATGCACCTCTTGCACCACCTCGCGCCACAGAATGCCCGATTCCATCACGTTGGCCTTCTCCATCGAGCAGACCTTGTTGTTGCGCTTGCGGGCCAGCTCGAACGCCGACTTCGCCACCCGGGCGATTTCGGATTCGGTATACCGCTGGGTGTTGATGCCCACGCGCTCGTTGCCTTCCTTGAAGATGCCGCGGGGTTCGCCGAAGTAGACGCCGCTGGTCAGCTCGCGGACGATGACGATATCCAGGCCGGCAACGACCTCGCGCTTGAGGCTGGAGAAATCGGCCAGAGCGTCGAAGCACTGCGCCGGGCGCAGGTTCGAAAACAGGTCCATCTCCTTGCGCAGACGCAGAAGGCCGCGCTCGGGTTTGACGGAAAAGTCCAGCTTGTCGTATTTCGGCCCGCCCACGGCGCCCAGCAGTACCGCGTCCACCGCCTGCGCCTTGGCCATCGTCGCATCGGTCAGGGGCGTGCCATGCGCATCATAGGCGCAGCCGCCCACCAGGTCTTCGCTGACGTCGAAGTGGACGCCGCGTTTCGCGCCCATCCAGCCGATGATCTTCTTCACTTCGGCCATGACTTCGGGGCCGATGCCATCGCCGGCAAGGATCAGGATTGAGGGGTTGGTCATCTGGGCGCTCGCGTCTGGACAGGGGTCGCGCGGGGGCTAGCCCATGGGGCCCGCAGGGTCAAGCGGGATGGGGCCGCGCGGGTGGCCCGGGGCCGCCAGCGCCCGGACAAGGTAGTCCCACACCCGGGCCACCCGCGGCGTGCCGCGCAGGTCGGGGGCGGCGGCGATCCACAGCGGCAAGGGCGGCAGCGCGACGCCGTCCAGCCGCACCACGCCCGGATCGGCTGCGCCCACCGCCACGGGCATGCCGCCCACGCCAAGGCCGGCGCGAACCAGTTGCCAGTAGACCAGCTGGTCGTCGCAGCGCACGGCAAAATCCTGCCGCCGGCGCGGATGCCCCAGCGAGGCCATCAGCCGCAGGATGGTGTCGTCGCGGTCAAAGCCGACGAAGGGCAGCGCCAGCAGGTCTTGGGCCGACCGCGGCGCCCCGTGCCGGGCCAGCAGCGACGGCGCCGCATACAGCGCCATCGGCAGGTCAGCCAGGTGGCGCGCGATCAGGTCGGGCTGCACCGGGCGCGCCATCCGCAGGGCAATGTCGGCCTCGTGCTGCATCAGGTTCTCTTGCCGGTCCGAGGGGACCAGCTCGATCTCGATCTCGGGTTCGGCGGCGCGCAGGTCGGCCAGGATCGGCGGCAGCACATGCGCGCCGAGGATGCGGCTGGCGGTCAGCCGGACGGTGCCTTTCAACTGCACCTCGCGGCCCGCGGCGGCCAGGTTCAGGGCATGGGCCGCCGTCGCCATCGCGCGGGCGGCAGGCAGCAGCGCCTGCAACGCCTCGGTCGGCCGCAACCCGCGCGGGACGCGGGTGAACAGCGGCAGCCCCAGCCGCGATTCCGCCAGGGCCACATGGCGGCCCAGCGTGGGCTGCGACAGCCCGGTGGCCCGCGCCGCGGCAGAAAGCGAGCCGTGATCGGCCACGGCCAAGAGAGAGGGGACAAGCGACCAGTCAAGTGTATCCATGCAGATATGAATATCATGGTTTCAGATTTCGGCAATTTCCATGCGCTGGTGAATGCCTGATACCCGGTGCATCAGGATGGCAGGGGGCGTGATGGCACGGGTGGCATTGGTGGCGGGGTCCAACGGCGGGTTCGGCGGGGCGATGGCCGCCGCGCTGCGGGCCGAGGGGTGGCAGGTGCGGGCCTATGCCCGCGGCACCGACATGGGCGTGGCCGCAAAGGGCGCCGATGTCATCGTGAACGGCCTGAACCCGCCGCGCTATCACGCCTGGGACCGGCTGATCCCCGAGATCACCGGGGCGGTCCTGGCCGCCGCCCTGGCCAGCGGCGCCCGGGTGCTGGTGCCGGGCAACGTCTATCCCCTGGGGCGCGAACCGGGGCCGTGGACTGCCGACACCCCGCACCGCCCCGTCAGCCGCAAGGGCCAAATCCGCGCCACGATGGAGGCGCACTACCGCGACGCCGCCGCCACCGGCCAGGCCCGGGTGCTGATCCTGCGGGCGGGCGATTTCATCCAGGGCGGCGGCAGGCAGGGCATCTACCCCGAGGTGGTGCTGAAGCCGCTGGCCAAGGGCCGCATCGTCGCCCTTGGCGATCCGGCGGCGCGGCGGGCGCATGCCTTCCTGCCTGACATGGCGCGCGCCGGGGCGGCGCTTCTGGCGCAGGACGGCCCGGGTTTCCTGGACATGTCCTTTGCCGGCCATTGCTTTTCCATCGCCGACCTGGCGGCCGAGATCGGGCGCCAGACCGGCCATGCTCCGCAGGTGGCGCGGTTCGGCTGGTGGCAGTTGCAGCTGGCTTCGCCCTTTTGGGAACTGGCGCGCGAGCTGCTGGAGATGCGCTATCTCTACGACCTGCCGCATGCGCTGGACGCGCGGCCTCTGGCGGCGGCCTTGCCGGGCTTTGCGGTGACGCCCTTTGACCAGGTCGTGGCGGCGATGATCGCGCCGCTCAGGGCAGCGTGACCTCGACCCAGACCGGATAGTGGCGCGAGGCGGCCCGCAGCGTATCGGCCAGCGGGTCGCCTTCGGGCGGCCACAGCACGCCCGCGCCGGTCAACCGCAGGTCGGCCGAGGGCAGGACATAATCCACCCGCAGCCCGCCAAAGTCATAAAGCGCGGTGTCCAGCGCCGGGTCACCCTTTTGCGCGGGTTCGGTTCGGCCATGGCTGCCGCGCGGGGCGGGGTCCTGCAGCGCGGGGTTCGAAAGCAGGGCGCGGATGCCGTCGGTGCGCCCGTCGCCGTCGGCCGGGTCCAGGTTGGCATCACCCAGGATCACGAAGGGGCCTGCGGGCGGGGTCATGCGTAGGCTACCCTCCAGCAGCCGCAACCAGAACGCGGTCTCGTCATGGTTGCGCCGGCCGTTCAGATCTTCGTCGCCGTCAAAGACCGGGGGCGTGGCGTGGAAGGCCAGCAGATGCAGCGGGCCGGCAGAGGTGATCACCGGCACGTCCCAGTGCCCCGTGGTCGACAACCGCAGCACGGCGGTGGCCTCGGGCGGCAGCGGCGGCATCAGGTGGCCCGGCAGGTCGGCCCAGAGAAAGGCCGAGAAATCGCGCGCCGCGGTGTCGTCGATCGGCAGCCGCGACAGGATCGCCATCCCCTCTTGCCCGGCAAAGCGGCCCCAGCCGATGGCGTCCTCGGGCTCGCCCAGCCGGCCATCGCCATCCAGGTCGATCCCGGCCTGCATCCCGGTATTGGGGCGAAAGGCGAAGCGGTAGGGATAGGGCGCCCCGGCGGCCGCCAGCCGGTCGGCCAGCAGCGACAGCGCCACCAGCCCGCGGTCGTAATCGACCGAGGTCAGCAAGACCACATCGGCATCCAGCGCCACCAGCACCGCCACGGCGGCCGCGACCTGCGGGTCTTCGCCGCCGGCGATGGCCTCGGCCAGAAGGCCCGGCCCGTCGCGGCCGAGGTCGCTGTTCCAGGTGGCAATCCGCAAAGTCTCGGCCGCGACCGGGGCGGCCAGCAGCACCAGCGCGGTCAGAACGGCGCTGAGAAGGCCCTTCAGGCGGGCGCCATGTCCGCGGCCTGCACGCCGTGGGTCTCGCGCTTCTGGCGGATCATCGTGGCGATGCGGAGCATGGCGATGCCGCGCATCAGAAGACTGGCCGGAAGAAAGGCCCATGCGGTCATCGTCCAGATCAGGGTTTGCGGCGAAGTCAGGGTCAGTGGCTTGAACCCGACCGAGGCCAGGCTGACCACGGCGGGAATCAGGAAAGGCAGCAGGAAGCCAAGCGCCAGGTTGCCGCGCGCGTCGCGCTCCAGCCGGTCGACGACGTCGCCGCCGGCGGTGGGTTCGAAGGTCGGCAGGTTGACCCAGACGTTGAACGCGGCGCGGCGGCCGGGCCAGGATTTCAGCTTGAACACCACGACAAAGAACGCCAGCGCGATCAGCGACAGGATGTAGGCGGTGCCCGCGGCGGTGCGAACAGCCAGGATCTGCGATTCCGAGGCGCCGTCGGTCATCATCATCGTGGCCAGCCGGACCGGTGAATAGGGAAAGTCCATCGCGCTGCCGATCAGCACGCCAAGCGCCTCGAACAGCCGCGGCAAGGCGGCATCGGTCTCCTTGGCGGCGCAGATCACCGACAGCACGAAGACGATGGCGAACAGCATCAGGAAGCGCACGCGATTGAACGGCGCCGCGTCGCGGAACTCGACCAGGCTGGGGTAGACGGCGTTGTATTCGGCAAAGGTCAGCGCCCCGGCAAACAGCGCCACCAGCGCCACCATCTGCTTGGTGTCGGTTCCGATCCCCGGCAGGATCACCGAAGGCGTGGCGACCAGCACCATCACCAGAAATGCGCGCACAGCCGCGCCGGTCAGCCGAGAGACCACTGCCCTTGCACCCTCGATATGGACGAACGCGATGCGATGCCGCGCCCTTGTTCCAACGATATCCCGCACATTGTGGCGGATTGCCTCAATCTTGCCCAATTTGTGCCTTCTTTCGCCGATCCCCGCAACCGATGCGTAAGGTTAACAGCGGCGGCATGGCGCTTTCGGGGCGAAGGTGTTGCAGGATTGAATCAAAGTCGCGGAGGTAGCGCGGCGGGAATCCGGCAAACCCGTGGCAGGACGCAAGATGTTGTGGACGCGCCGATTTCTGCCGCAAGCGCGATTGCGGCAGGTTTCGGCGGCCGGCAGCTTGCGTGCCGCGATTCACCGCCGGGGTATCCCGTCTGCCACGCCGCTCGCAGCCACGGACCGGCGTCGCGGCCGGGAAAGGGTCCTTCCCCGCGCGGGGGCCTGCGCGGCCCGTCCGGCAACCGGGAACCACCAGGGGCGCCGAACATGGAAACGCCCGGCGCCAGGGCCGGGCGTTTCACAAGGCAGTCAGGCCAGGCCTCAGGCCCAGGGGCGCAGCGCCGCGTTCTTCGCCTCGTAGCTGTCGATCGAGGCAGCCTTCTCCAGCGTCAGGCCGATGTCGTCCAGCCCGTTCAAGAGGCAGTGCTTCTTGAAGGGATCCACCTCGAAGGCAAACTTCGTGCCATCCGAAGCGGTGACGGTCTGCGCCGCAAGGTCGACCGTGATCCGGGCGTTGGCGCCCTTCCTTGCGTCATCCATCAGCTGGGCAACCGCCTCGGGCGGCAGAACCACCGGCAGGATGCCGTTCTTGAAGCAGTTGTTGAAGAAGATGTCGGCGAACGAGGTCGAGATCACGCAGCGGATGCCGAAATCCAGCAAAGCCCAGGGCGCATGTTCGCGCGACGAGCCGCAGCCGAAGTTGTCACCCGCCACGATGATCTGCGCGCTGCGCCAGGCCGGCTGGTTCAGCACGAAATCGGGGATCTCCTGCCCGTCGAGCGTATAGCGCATCTCGTCGAACAGGTTCTTGCCCAGGCCCGACCGCTGGATGGTCTTGAGGAACTGCTTGGGGATGATCATGTCGGTGTCGATGTTGACCAGCGGCATGGGCGCCGCGATGCCGGTCAGGGTAGTGAACTTGTCCATCTCTCAGGCCTCCACGCCCATCATGTCGCGCACGTCCGTCAGGTGGCCGGTGATCGCCGCGGCGGCGGCCATCGCGGGGCTCATCAGGTGGGTGCGCCCGCCGCGGCCCTGGCGGCCCTCGAAGTTGCGGTTGCTGGTGGCCGCGCAGCGCTCGCCGGGGGCAAGCTGGTCGGGGTTCATCGCCAGGCACATCGAGCAGCCGGCCAGCCGCCATTCCATGCCTGCGTCGATGAAGATCTGGGCCAGGCCCTCTTCCTCGGCCTGGGCGCGGACCAGGCCCGAGCCGGGCACCACCATCGCCCGCATTCCGGGGGCGATCTTCTTGCCCTTCAGGATGGCGGCGGCGGCGCGCAGGTCCTCGATCCGGCCATTGGTGCAGGAACCGATGAAGACGGTGTCGATCTTGATGTCGGTCAGCTTCATGCCCGGCGTCAGGCCCATGTAATCCAGGCTGCGGCGGGCAGCATCGACCTTGCCGCCGGTGAAATCCTCGGGCGAGGGCACCACGCCGGTGATCGGCAGCACGTCCTCGGGGCTGGTGCCCCAGGTCACCACCGGGGCGATGTCTTCGCCGCGGATGGTGATGACCTTGTCGAAATGCGCACCTTCGTCGGTGAAGAGCGTCTTCCAGTAGGCCAGCGCGGCCTCCCACTTGGCGCCTTTCGGCGCGTGCGGACGGCCCATGCAATAGGCAAAGGTCTTTTCATCGGGCGCGATCAGGCCGGCGCGGGCGCCGCCCTCGATCGCCATGTTGCAGACGGTCATCCGGCCTTCCATCGACAGCTCGCGGATCGCCTGGCCGCAGTATTCGATGACATAGCCGGTGCCGCCCGCGGTGCCGGTGGCGCCGATGACCGACAGGGTGATGTCCTTGGCCGTGACGCCGGGGCGCAAGGACCCGGTGATCTCGACCTTCATGTTCTTCGACTTCTTCTGGATCAGGGTCTGGGTGGCCAGCACATGCTCGACCTCCGAGGTGCCGATCCCGTGCGCCAGCGCGCCAAAGGCGCCGTGGGTGGCGGTGTGGCTGTCACCGCAGACCACGGTCATGCCCGGCAGGGTCCAGCCCTGCTCCGGCCCGACGATGTGGACGATGCCCTGGCGGATGTCGGTGACGGGATAATAGTTGATCCCGAAATCCCTGGCGTTCTTGTCCAGCGCGGCGACCTGGATGCGGCTTTCCTCGGGCATCTGGTCGGGGTTCTCGCGGCCCTGGGTGGTGGGCACGTTGTGGTCGGGCACCGCGATGGTCTTTTCCGGCGCCCGCACCTTGCGGCCGGTCATCCGCAGCCCTTCAAAGGCCTGCGGGCTGGTCACTTCGTGGACCAGGTGGCGGTCGATATACAAAAGACAGGTGCCGTCTTCGGCCTGGTGGACGACATGGTCGTCCCAGATCTTGTCATAAAGCGTGCGCAGAGCAGTCATGGCTCTCACCTCAGGTTCGGGATGGCTTGAAGGGGTCGTCAGGTCGGGCGCCGCGCGTCAGCCGCGGGCAAGGACATTGCGGGTCATGCCGAAGAAGCGGGCCGGAAGCCGCGCGTGATCGGTGATGTCGAAATAGATGAACCCGGACATGGCGGCGATATACGCCCGAAACGCCGCCCAGGCAAGACGGAGCGCTTGCGCGCAAGCCTTTCCTCTCGTCGTCGGCAGTCGCCTCCTCCTCGGCTGATGGGGGGCCAGCCCCCCAAACCCCCGGGGTACTTGCACCGGACTGAAGGGGCATGGACTTCATTCCGGTCAGAAATACCCCGGGGAGATCGAGGGGCAGCGCCCCTCGTCAGGCGACTTCTGCCATCC
>JAGPCN010000304.1 GCA_018058035.1 Fuscovulum sp. | reverse complement strand
GATCGGGGATGTGGAAATGGTGGTGATCACCTCGCGCGACCCCGGCGCGCCGCCGGTCGACTACATCAAGCGGTCGGGCGGCATCTTCCGTGACATGACGATCCATGATTTCGACATGGCCCGGTTCCTGTTGGGCGAAGAGATCGAGGACGTGGTCGCCACCGCGGCGGTGCTGGTGGACCCCGAGATCGGCAAGGCGGGCGATTTCGATTCGGTGCAGGTGATGCTGCGGACGAAGTCGGGGCGGCAGGCGGTGATCTCGAACAGCCGCCGGGCGACCTATGGCTATGACCAGCGGATCGAGGTGCATGGGTCGAAGGGGATGGCTGCGGCCGAGAACCAGCGGCCGGTCAGCATCGAGGTCGCCAATGGCTCGGGCTACACCCGCCCGCCGCTGCACGATTTCTTCATGACCCGCTATACCGAGGCCTATGCCGCCGAGATCGCCACCTTCATCGCGGCGATGGGCGGCAAGGGAAAGGCGGAGCCTGCGGGCGAGGACGGGCTGATCGCGCTGGCGCTGGCCGATGCGGCGGTGAAATCGGTGGCCGAACGGCGCGTGGTCGCCCTGTCGGAGGTGCTGGGCTGAACGGCGGCTCGTCGTTCGACTTCGTCTCCTCCTCGTGACGGGCCTGCTCGTCGTTCGACTTCGTCTCCTCCTCGCGGGCGATACCGAGGAGGGACGAAGTCACCGACGAGGGGCCGGGTCAGTCGGCGGGCTGGGTGCGGACTTCCATCTGCAGGATCATCGGAGCGGGGCCGGTGTCTTCGGACGCGCTGCCGCCCAGGGGCACCGCGCCGCGGGTGGTTTCGCCAAAGCCCGCCTCGGCCAAGAGGTCGCCGAAGCCGGGGGCCTTCTCCTCGGCCACCACTTCGCGCGTCATGTCCAGCGCGTCCTGGGCCAGGAAATCCAGGTTCTCGACCGGGGTCTTGGGCTGGGCCGGGGTGACCACGACGATCATCCGTTCCTGCCCCAGGGCCTCGCCGCCGATGGCGAAAAGCCCGCGTTCCAGCTTGCTGCCCGGTTGCAGCCGTTCGGCGGCCCAGTGGGTGATCGAGTAGTCGGCGCCGACGTACAGCACGTTCACGTCGACCGCCTGGTCCGAGTTGTTCTCGGCCAGCACATGCACCTCGTCGTTCGGCAGCAGCGTGGGGACGGCGGTAAAGGCCAGCGGGCGCAGGGCCTTTTCCTCGGGCGTCTTGGTCAGCATCGTGACTTCGACGTCCAGCCCGCCTTCCGATCCGCCGACCGCGCCGCCCAGTTTCATCAGGTTCAACGCCCGCGACATGGTGGCCAGCGTGTCGCCCAGCGTCAGCGCCAGTTCTTCCGGCGTCTTGTCGGCGGACGACACCGAAGGGGTCTGTGCGTAATCGGTCGCCAGCCCGGTGGCGGGCAGCACCCAGATTGCGTCGGGGCGCGGGCTGTCAGGGATCACGGCCAGCCGCAGGTCGGCCTCGGTGCCGGGGGCGACGAAGTTCAGCCGCGGGCCGGTCACCTCTTGCAGCGCCTCGATCGCGGACAAAAGCGCATCGGCGGGCGCGCTGCCGGCGGGGGGCAGGGCGACGGTCAGGGTGAAATCCACCCCGTTGTCCAGCTTGCGCAGCATCAGGCCCTTGGGCAGATCGGCCGGCAGGGCCTTTTCGGCGCCCGCGTCGGGGACGGCGGTGGTGCCAAAGGTCGAGACCGACGTGATCGTGACATAGCCTAGCGCGGCCTCGGTCGGGTCGGCGGCGGTGGCCATCACCGCCAGCCGGTCGCCCACCGCCAGCCCGTGCAACTGCCCGGCCGGGATCGAGAAGCTGCCGTCCTCGGCGGTGGTCGCCTGCCACTGGGTCACCGGATCGCCGCCCTCGCCGTCGAAGGCCACGGCGTCGAGGTCGCCCTCGAACAGCGGCGTGGTCTTGGCCAGGTTCTTGACCGCATATTTGCGCAGCACCTCTTCGGCGATCTGGCCGTAGGTGGCGGTCGGGTATTCGGCGATGGTCTCGAACAGGGTGTAGGTAAAGACGCCATGCGGCTTGCGGTCGGGCTGGCCCTTGGGCAGCTTCTTCTCGGGCGTCACCTCGTTGGTCTGGGCGGCATAGAAGGCGACAAAGCTGCCCTCGCCGGGCGCATCGGTCACATCGACCGGCGGTTCCTCGGCGGCGCGGGGGTCGTCGTCCAGACTGCGGCTGACCACATCTTCCATCGCCTCGACGTCGATGCCCAGGACGGCGGGGTCCAGCTGGCGGGTGCGCACGTCGTCGTCGCCCACGTCCACCGCGCGGGTGGCGGTGCCCGAGTGGCAGCTGTCGAACACCACCCAGACGTCGGCGCCCTTGGCGCGCAGCCCGTCGATCAGGCGGCCGATCTCGTCGTCGACAAGGGCGTTCTCGACATGGCCGACGCCGTTGTCCCACTTGCCGATGTCGACCGGCAGGAACAATTCGTCCAGGCCGTCCAGCTCGGTCTGGTCCTCGGTCGCGGGGGCCTGGGTGCCGTGGCCGGCAAAGTGCAGGTAGATGAAGTCGCCGGGCTGCGCCTTTTCGGTCAGGTCGGCAAAGGCCGCGCGGATGGCGGCCAGCGTGGCGGGCTGCACCCCTTCGACATTGTCGGTCAGCAGGGTGACGTTGTCGGCGGCAAAGGGCACCGGCGCTTCGGTCAACAGGTAGTCGCGCACCAGTTCGACATCGTTCGCGGGGCCGTTCAGCCACCAGCGTTCGTCAAGGTTGCGGTATTCGTTGGCGCCGATCAGCAGCGCATAGTTCTCGCGCGCAAGGGCGGGCAGCGACACAAGGGCAAGGGCGGAAGACAGCAAGAGCGAGCGGAACATCTGGGGCCTCAATTGGTCAGAAGGGCATAATCGGCGGGTTCGGAACCGGCGTTGGTGATGACAAGCGTGAACTCTCCGTCCGAGGCGGGCGTCCAGCCGCAATAGGCGACGTGGCTGCGGTCGGTGTCAGTACAGACCACCCGGCCCGCCGCGTCAAGCACCGTCAGGTTCAGGTCGGCGCCGGTGGCGGATTCGACATAGACCTCGGCATATTCGCCGCCGCGAAAGGGCATCGGCGGGCGTTTCTCGGCCTGGCCGGGGGCCAGCGCGTCCAGGTGGTGGATCGGGCCGGAGGCGACGCCACGAGAGCCTTCGTCGCGGATGTCGGCGATGATTTCCAGGGTGGCTGCGTCGCCCGCGGCCAGGGTTTCGGCCCGGTCCAGCATCGCCGGCCAGTCGGGAGCGGTGCCCTCGGGCAGGCCGGCGTCGCGGCGCAGGCGGGCGGCGGTGGCGACGGTCAGCGCGTCGCCGACGGCCAGGCCCGACTCATAGAGGCGCAGCGCAAGGGCGGCCTGGGCCAGCGGCGCATCCTTGGCCCCCGCAGGGGTGGCAAGGGCGGTGCAGAGGGCAAGGGTTGTCAGCAGCACGCGCATGGGCAGGGTTCCGGTCTGTTCGGTTGCGGCCAAGGATGGGCCGGGACGAGGGGCCTGTAAACGCACAATCTTTTCATGAACGCCTTTGTCATGTGACCCCTTTTGCCGGCCGGCGTAGGGTGCGGTCCAGGGGCAGATCACGGGGCCCAAGGCCCGAAGGAACAGGCAAAGATGCTTTCGCAGACGATGAGGATGACCGCCGCCCGCAAGATGCCGGAGCGGCTGATGACGATGACGATGGCGCTGGCGGTGCTGGCGCTGATGGTGACGCTGGCGGGGGCCGCCCGCGCCGGGACGGCCGAGCTGGAGACCGCGATGGATGCGGTGCTGGTGGTGCGGTCGGATGATGCCGAGGACCGGTTCCTGGGATCGGCCTTCCTGTGGGGCGAAGAGGCGGTCGTGGCCGTCACCAACGCCCATGTGGTGGGCGCGGCCGAAGAGGTTCGCCTGGTCGACCGCAACGGCGAAGAGATGACGGGGCTGGTGATCGCCCGCGATGCGGTGCGCGACGTGGCCGTGATCTCGGTGCCGCCGCGGCAAGACGGTTCCCCTCGTCGCGGGCTGGTGGCCGCGGCGGACCCTGCCGGGCTGGGCCTCGAGGTCTATGCCCTGGGCGCCCCCCTTGGCGTGGAGTTCACGCTGACCGAGGGGCTGATCTCGGCCACGGCCCGGCAGGTGGAAATCCAGGTACCGATGGTGATGCTGCAGCATGACGCGGCGGTGAACCCGGGGTCGTCGGGCGGGCCGCTGGTGGATGCCATGGGCCGGCTGGTCGGCATGAACAGCCAGATCGCCGATGGCAGCCGGATGTTCGTGGGCATCGCCTATGCGATCCCGGCGGGCGACCTGGACCGGATCGTGACCGGGCTGATCGACGAAA
>JAGPCN010000079.1 GCA_018058035.1 Fuscovulum sp. | reverse complement strand
CCAGCACCAGGTCCTTCAGGATCACGGTTCCGGCGGCGGCCTCGTTGCCGCCCTGGATCACGGCGACCGGAGACTGGCGTTTGTCGGCGTATTTCAACTGGTTGCCAAAGTTCTTCGGGTTGCCCAGGTAGACCTCGGCGCGGATGCCGGCCTGCCGCAACTCGCCCACCATGGCCATGTAATCGGCCATCCGGTCGCGGTCCATCACGGTCACCACCACCGGGCCCGCGGTTTCTTCGCGCATCCGTCCCTTGGCCTGAAGGGCCGCCAGAAGCCGGTCCACCCCGATCGAGACGCCGGTCGCCGGCACATCCTGCCCGGTAAAGCGCTTGACGAGGCCATCATAGCGCCCGCCGCCCGCGACCGAGCCGAACTGCCGCTTGCGGCCTTTGTCGTCGAGGATTTCAAAGGTCAGTTCGGCCTCGTAGACCGGGCCGGTGTAGTAACCCAGGCCACGGACGACGCCGGGGTCGATGACGATGCGGTCGGGACCGTAGCCTTGGGCGGCGAGGAGTGAGGCGATCTGTTCGAGTTCTTCGACGCCTTCAATGCCCTGCTGGCTGCTTCCAACAATCCTGCGAAGCTCGTTCAGCATGTTCTTCTGAAGAACTTCGCTCAATTCAGGAGTCTTGAATCGGCTGTATATCTCTCCGTGTGCCCCTGGCTTGCGCTGAACGCCGTAAGCGGCAGTATCAGCCATGGACATTCCAGACTCGACAAACGCCATGATATTTTCAGCCTGCTCCGCTGACAGCCCCGCGCCCTTGGTGAAGTCGCCGCTTTCGTCCTTGCGGCCCTCGCCCAAGAGGGCGCGCACGCCCTCCGGCCCCAGCCGGTCGATCTTGTCGATGGCGCGCAGGACGATGCCGCGCTCGTGGCTGAACTTGTCGGGGTCGGAAGGGTCCAGCACGCCCGCCACCTCCATCACCCCGTTCAGGACCTTGCGGTTGTTGACCTTGACCACATAGTCGCCGCGAGGGATGCCGACGGTCTCCAGCGCATCGGCCAGCATGGCGCAGATCTCGGCATCGGCGGCCACGGACCCCGACCCCACGGTATCCGCATCGCATTGATAGAACTGCCGGAACCGCCCCGGCCCGGGCTTTTCGTTGCGCCAGACCGGCCCCATCGCATAGCGGCGGTAGGGGCTGGGCAAGTCGTTGCGATACTGCGCCGCGACGCGGGCCAGCGGCGCGGTCAGGTCATAGCGCAGCGCCAGCCAGTCCTGGTCCTCGTCCTGCCAGGCAAAGACGCCCTCGTTCGGGCGGTCGACGTCGGGCAGGAACTTGCCAAGTGCCTCGACGGTCTCGACCGCGCTGGTTTCCAGCGGGTCGAAACCGTAGCGGTGATAGACCGCGGCGATGGCATCCAGCATGGCCTTGCGGGTGGTCACCTCGGCGCCGAAGTAGTCGCGGAACCCCTTCGGGGTCTCGGCGCGGGGGCGGCGGGTCTTGGTGTCGGACGGTTTCGGTTCAGACATGGGGGCGGCCCCTTGCAACGGTCGGGGGATGCTGTAGCGGATGGGGGCAGGTGGGGCAAGCGGGGGCGGCAATGGACCGGATCGAGCGGCTGGAGGAACGGGTGGCGCATCTGATGCGGTCGGTCGAGGACCTGAGCGACATGGTGGCGCGGCAGGGGACCGAGATCGCGGTGCTGGAACGGCGGGTGCGGCTGCTGCTGGAGCGCGAGGCGACACGGGAGGCGAGCCTTGGCGATGCGCCCGAGGCCAATGTGCGCCCGCCGCACTGGTAGGGCCTGCCGTCGCGAGGGTGAAGCAATTGCGCGGCTGCCGCCGCATGGCTTTTTCCGTTTTTCCCTGGCGTTGGTGCGGGATGGCCGATGTCGCCTGACGAGGGGCCCTGCCCTTCGAGCTCCCCGCGGTATTTCCGGCCAGAATGAAGGACCTTTCCTTCAGTCCGGTTGAAATACCCCGGGGGGTTTGGGGGGCTGGCCCCCCATCAGCCGAGGAGGAGCGCCCTGCGCGACGACGAGAGGAAAGACTTCGCCGCAAGGCGTCGATTGCCTCACTGCCGCGGGTCAATCGCGGTCGGCTCAGGCCCCCGATCCATCGCGCCAGCGGTTGGCGATCGGGTAGCGGCGGTCCAGCCAGAACGCCTTTTGCGTCAGCCGCACGCCGGGGGCCGACTGGAAGCGCTTGTATTCGGCGATGTAGAGCAGGTGTTCCACCCGTTTCACGGTCGCCAGGTCAAAGCCCTGGGCCACGATCTCGGCCACCGACATCTCCTTTTCCACCAGGCATTCCAGGATCGCGTCCAGCACCTCGTAGGGGGGCAGGCTGTCGTCGTCGCGCTGGTTGGCGCGCAGCTCGGCCGAGGGCGGTTTCTCGATGATCCGCTGCGGGATCACCTCGCCCGCCGGGCCCTGCATCCAGGGCCGGTGGTTTTCATTCCGCCATCTTGCGGTCAGGAACATGCGGGTCTTGTACATGTCCTTGACCGGGTTGTAGCCGCCGTTCATGTCGCCGTAGATCGTGCAGTAGCCGACCGCCATTTCGCTCTTGTTGCCGGTGGTCAGCAGCATCTCGCCGAACTTGTTCGACAGCGCCATCAGCATCAGCCCGCGCAGGCGCGACTGGATGTTTTCCTCGGTTATCCCCGGTTCGGTCCCGGTGAACAGCGATGCCAGCGCCTCTCCTACTGCGGCCTGGGCGCCGCCGATCGGCACCGTGTCCAGCCGGCATCCCAGGGCCTTTGCTGCGGCCGCGGCGTCTTCCAGCGAATGGGCCGACGTGAACTGGCTGGGCAGCATCACGCAGCGCACGTTGTCCGGCCCCAGGGCATCGACCGCCATCGCCGCCACGATGGCGCTGTCGATGCCGCCCGACAGCCCCAGCAGGGCCTTCTGGAACCCGGTCTTGCGCATGTAGTCGCCCAAGGCCATGATGCAGGCGCGATAATCGGCCTCGCCGATCGGCGGGATCGGAGATCTCTCGCCCTCATCCGCGCGCCAGCCCTCGGCGCCGCGGCGAAAGGTGATCATCCGGCTGCATTCGTCGAACTGCGGCATCTGGTGGGCCAGGTGTCCGCCCGGGTTCAAGACCATCGAGGAGCCGTCGAAGACCTGGTCGTCCTGGCCGCCGACCATGTTCAGGTAGCACAGCGGCAGCCCGGTCTCGACCACGCGGGCGACCATCAGGTTCAGTCGCAGGTTCGGCTTGCCGCGGTGGTAGGGGCTGCCGTTCGGCACCAGAAGGATCTCGGCCCCGGTCTCGGCCAGGGTCTCGGCCACGTCCGGGTGCCAGGCATCCTCGCAGATCGGCGTGCCGATGCGCACGCCGTTCACCACATAGGGGCCCGCCACGTCTGCCGAGGCGAAGACGCGCTTTTCGTCGAACACCGCTTCGTTCGGCAGGTGGTGCTTCAGGATCGTCGCGCGGGCCTGGCCGCCCTGCAGCACCCAGTATGCATTGAACAGCCGCCCGTCGCGCAGCGCCGGGCCGCCGATGCCCAGGGCCGGGCCATCGGCGCAGTCGCGCGCCAGGGTTTCGATCGCGGCGATGGCGGCCTGGTGGAAGGCGGGCTTCAGGATCAGGTCCTGGGTCTGGTAGCCGGTCACGAACATCTCGGTCAGGGCCACCATGTCGGCCCCGGCGGTGCGGCCTTCGTGCCAGAAGGCGCGGACGCGGGCGGCGTTGCCCGCGATGTCGCCGACGGTGGGGTTGGCCTGCACCAGCAGCAGCCGGAAGGTCTTGGTCATCACGCCTCTCCTGTGGTCCCGTGCCGGTTCTAGCCGCCCGACTTGCCAGCGCCAAGGGCGGCGTCTTACCCTGCCCCCCGGATTCGCGCCGATGGGAGGCCCCGATGCGCCACGCTTCGCTTCTTGCCGTGCTGGCGGCGCTTGCCGCGGCACCCGCCCTGGCCCAGGCCGAGGGCGAGGTGGTGACCAAGCAATATGACGACGGCTCGGTCTACGAGGGCACGTTCAAGGACGGCCGGCAGGACGGCACGGGCACCTATCGGCTGCCGAACGGCTATGAATACTCCGGCGACTGGGTCGGGGGCGAAATCCGCGGCCAGGGCAGGGCGAAATATCCCAATGGCTCGGTCTATGAGGGCGCCTTCGAAAAGGGCCAGCCGCAGGGCAAGGGCAAGATCACCTTTGCCGACGGCGGAAGTTACGAAGGCGACTGGGTGGCGGGCAAGATGACCGGCGAGGGCCGCGCTGCCTATGCCAATGGCGCGGTCTACACCGGCGCTTTCGTCAATGGCCAGCATCACGGCAAGGGCGTGATCGAGAACCCGGGCGGCTATCGCTATGAAGGCGACTGGGTGAACGGCGTGAAAGAGGGTCAGGGCCGGATCACCTATCCCGACGGCGCCACCTACGAGGGCAGCCTGGTCAAGGGTGAACGCGCCGGCAAGGGCACGCTGATCATGCCGAACGGCCTGACCTATACCGGCGACTGGGCGGGCGGGCAGATCAACGGCACGGGCAAGCTGACGCAGCCCAACGGCGACGTCTACGAAGGCAGCTTTGCCAATGGCCAGCGCGAGGGCAGGGGGCGGGTCACCCATGCCTCGGGCGACGTCTACGAGGGCGACTTCAAGGCCGACCGCCGCCACGGCCAGGGCCTGTTCACGGCCAAGGACGGCTTCAAGTACGAAGGCTCCTGGGTCGAGGGCCGGATGGAGGGGACGGGCTCGGTCACCTATCCCGACGGCTCGGTCTATGTCGGCGCCATGCTGAACGACCAGGCGCATGGCCAGGGCGCGATCACCTATCCCGACGGTAGCACCTATACCGGCGGCTGGGCCGAGGGGGTGATCCAGGGCAAGGGCAAGGCCACCTACGCCAGCGGCCTGGTCTATGAAGGCGACTTCGTCGCGGCCCGGCCCGAGGGCACCGGGACGATGACCTATCCCGATGGCTACCGCTACGAGGGCGACTGGACGGCCGGGCAGCGCGAGGGCGTCGGTACCGCGACCTATCCCGACGGCACCGTCTACAAGGGCAGCTTCAAGGCCGGCTCCCGCGAGGGCCAGGGCGAGATCACCATGCCCGACGGATTTGTCTATGTCGGAGACTGGAAGGCCGGCGAGATCGACGGCACCGGCCGGGCGACCTATCCCTCGGGTGATGTCTACGAAGGTGCCTTCAAGGCCGGCAAGCGCAGCGGTCCGGGCAAGATGACCTACACCACCGGCCAAGTGGCCGAGGGCATCTGGCAGGACGGCATCCTGACCGCGCCGCCCGAAGGCACGCCCGAGGCCCCCGCCGAGGGGGCCGCCCCCGCGGAACCCGCCGCCAATCCCTGAGGTCGGGGCGGTGAAGCAATTGCGCGGCTGCCGCCGCAAGCCTTTTTGGAGGGGGCTGGCGTTGCACCAGGTGGCTGCTGTCGCCTGACGAGGGGCGCTGCCCCTCGAGCTCCCCGGGGTATTTCAACCAGAATGAAGTCCATGCTCCTTCAGTCCGGTGCAAGTACCCCGGGGGGTTTGGGGGGCTGGCCCCCCATCGGCCGAGGAGGAGGCGGATGCCGACGACGAGAGGAAAGGCTTGCGGCGCATGCCGCGCTGCCGGAAAACCGCGGTTTCCGTCCGAAACCCCCTTTCCTTCGGCGCCGTCCTCCGTATAGTCCGGCGTCATGACCAAGGGCGCGCATATCCTCTGCCATGCGACGGGCTTCCGCCCGGCCCCCTGCCTTGGCCTTCTCCTTCTTAGCCGCCTCTGAGCGTGCCCTTGGGCGCGACCGCTCGGAGGTGACAAGCGCCCAAGGCAAATGGCTGAGAAACAAGGAATCCCGACATGACCGACACCCAAGCGCAACCCCGCGTCCTGATCTTCGACACCACCCTGCGTGACGGCGAGCAATCGCCCGGCGCCACCATGACCCATGAGGAAAAGCTGGAGATCGCCGGCCTCCTGGACGAGATGGGCGTCGACATCATCGAGGCGGGCTTCCCGATCGCCAGCGAGGGCGATTTCGCCGCCGTCTCCGAGATCGCCAGGCGCAGCCGCAACTCCACGATCTGTGGCCTGGCGCGCGCCAACCAGAAGGACATCGACCGCTGCTGGGAGGCGGTGCGCCACGCGAAAAGCCCGCGCATCCACACCTTCATCGGCACTTCGCCGCTGCACCGCGCCATCCCCAACCTGGACATGGACCAGATGGCCGACCGCATCCACGAGACGGTGACCCACGCCCGCAACCTCTGCGACAACGTGCAGTGGTCGCCGATGGATGCGACGCGGACCGAGGCCGACTACCTCTGCCGCGTGGTGGAAATCGCGATCAAGGCCGGTGCCACCACGATCAACATCCCCGACACGGTCGGCTACACCTACCCCTTCGAATCCGCCAAGATCATCCGCATGCTGCTGGAGCGCGTGCCGGGCGCCGACACCATCGTCTTCGCCACGCATTGCCACAACGACCTGGGGATGGCGACCGCCAACGCGCTGGCCGCCGTCGAAGCTGGCGCCCGGCAGATCGAATGCACGATCAACGGCCTGGGCGAGCGCGCCGGCAACACCGCGCTGGAAGAGGTGGTGATGGCGATGCGGGTCAGGAACGACATCCTGCCGTTCCAGACCAGCATCGACACCACCAAGATCATGAACCTGAGCCGCCGCGTCTCTCAGGTCTCGGGTTTCCCGGTGCAGTTCAACAAGGCCATCGTCGGCAAGAACGCCTTCCTGCACGAAAGCGGCATCCACCAGGACGGCGTGCTGAAGAACGTCCAGACGTTCGAGATCATGCGGCCCGAGGATATCGGCCTGACCGCGAAGAACATCGCGATGGGCAAGCATTCGGGCCGCGCCGCGTTGCGCGCCAAGCTGAAGGAACTGGGCTATGACCTGGCCGACAACCAGCTGAACGACGTCTTCGTGCGGTTCAAGGCGCTGGCCGATCGCAAGAAAGAGGTCTACGACGACGACCTGGTCGCGCTGGTTGCCGACGAACAGACCAACGACGCCTATGAATACCTGCAACTGAAGAAATTGCGGGTGATCTGCGGCACCGATGGACCGCAGGAAGCCGACATGATCCTGTCGGTCGACGGCCAGGATCACCACATCGACGCCACCGGCGACGGCCCGGTCGATGCGGCCTTCAACTGCGTCAAGATGCTGTTCCCCCACAAGGCGCGCTTGCAGGTCTACCAGGTCCACGCGGTGACCGAAGGCACGGACGCCCAGGCCACCGTCAGCGTCCGGCTTGAGGAGGACGGGCGGATCGTCACCGGCTCGTCCGCCGATACCGATACGATCGTGGCCTCGACCCGCGCCTATATCAACGCGCTGAACCGGCTGATCGTGCGGCGGCAAAAGACCGCGCCGGGCGAGGACGTGAAGACGGTCACCTACCACGGCGAATAGGGGCGGGGGGGTTGGGGGGCTTGCCCCCCGTCGCCCGAGCCGGTTGGCCGCAGGCCAGAGGCGGGAGACAGGCTTGCGCCCGCAAGGGCGCGCCGATGCTTCACTCCGGTTGGTTCCAGTGCAGGGGTCAGCCCCGGGGGCGCAGGTCAATCAGCCGTTTCGCCTTGCCTTCCGACCGGGGCACGCTGCCCGGCTCCTGCACCCGGACCTCGCAGGAAACGCCGATCACGCTTTTCACCCGATGCGCCAGGTCGCGCGCCAGGGCGGCCCGCGCTTCGGGCGCAGCGTGGCCGGGCAGTGCCTCGGCCAGGATCGCCATCCGGTCCATCCGCTCGGGTCGGCTGAGTTCGATCTGGAAATGCGGCGCAAGGCCGGGGCAGGCCAGCAGCAGTTCCTCGATCTGGGTCGGGAACACCTTGACCCCGCGCAGGATGATCATGTCGTCGGATCGCCCCGTCACCCGCGCCATCCGCCGCATCGGGCGGCTGTCGCCCGGCACCAGCCGGGTCAGGTCGCGGGTGCGATAGCGCACCATCGGCAGGCCTTCCTTGGTCAGCGTGGTCAGCACCAGCTCTCCCCAGGCGCCGTCGGGCAGCACGGCGCCGGTTTCGGGGTCGATGATCTCGGGCCAGAAGTGGTCTTCCCAGATCGTCATGCCGCCATCGCGCGGATCGTCGGCGCATTCGACCGAGACGCCCGGCCCGATCACCTCGGACAGGCCGTAAAGGTCATAGGCGCGGAGGCCGAAGGCGCCCTCGATCTCGTCTCGCATCGCCGGCGTCCAGGGTTCGGCGCCGAACAGGCCGATCTCCAGCGACGACTGCGCCGGGTCCAGGCCGCGGCGGCGGAACTCGTCGATCACCGACAGCATGTAGCTGGGGGTGCCAAAGATCATCCGGGGGCGGAAATCGTCGATCAGCGTGACCTGGCGTTCGGTCATGCCGCCCGAGACCGGCACGACCGTGCAGCCCAGACGTTCGGCCCCGGAATGATAGCCAAGGCCGCCGGTGAACAGCCCGTAGCCGAACGAGTTGTGGACGATGTCGCCCGGCCGCCCGCCCGCGGCACGGATCGACCGCGCCATCACGTCGGCCCAGATCTCCAGGTCGCGCGCCGTATAGCCCACCACCGTCGGCCGCCCCGTGGTCCCGGACGAGGCATGCAGCCGCAGGATGCGGTCGCGCGGCACGGCGAAAAGGCCAAAGGGATAGGCCTCGCGCAGGTCGGCCTTGATGGTGAAGGGAAACCTTGCCAGGTCGGACAGCTCGCGCAGGTCGTCGGGGTGGACTCCCGCGGCGGCAAAGCGGGCGCGTTGCACGGGATTGTTGTCGTGGGCATGGCGCAGGGTCTGGCGCAGCCGGTCCAGTTGCAGCGCACGCAGCGCGTCCAGCGATGCGGTTTCGATCGGGTCACGATCGGCGGGCGCCGCAGGGGCGACGGTCTGATGGCGCATCGGATCACTCATCTGGCGGCAGCCGTGGCCGGGCTTCCCGGCATTTTTTGGAAATGCCGCAAGATTATGGCAAGATTCCGGCAAAGGGGCGCGGGGAAACTCCGGCGCGGCTCGGCACCCGTCGAAATAGGGTCGCTCATGCAGATTCCGGGCGGCCGGGCATTTACAAATGCAATGTTTTGAATATATCAGGGCAGAGAGACAAGCCCGCCCTGCGGCGGGACAGCGAAAGGGACCCCAGGACATGCGCGCGATTCTCGTTTCGCTTCTGGTCGCCGGCGCGGCGATCGGGATGCAGCTTGCCCCCGGGGCGGGTGCGGCCCGGGCCGAAACCCTGGTGCTGCAGCCGGTCGAGGTGACCGGCTGGAAGGCCGTCTTCGGCCGGGTCGAGGCGCGCGACCGCCTGCCGGCCCGCGCCCGGCTGGGTGGCACGCTGATGGAACTGTCGGTCAAGGAGGGCGATCAGGTGCGCGCCGGCGACGTGCTGGGCCGCATCGTCGACGAAAAGCTGATCTTCCAGCTGTCGGCCATCGACGCCAACCGCGAATCCCTCCGGGCCCAGCTGGCCAATTCCGAGACCGAGCTGAAGCGCGGCGAAGACCTTCTGTCGCGCGGGGTGACCACGGTGCAGCGGCTGGATGCGCTGCGCACCCAGGTCGACGTCATCAAGGGCCAGATCGCCGCGGTGGAGGCCGAGCGCGCGGTGGTCGAACAGCAGGCCGCCGAAGGTGCCGTGCTGGCCCCCGCCGATGGCCGCGTGCTGGACGTGCCGGTGGCCATGGGCGCCGTGGTGATGCCGGGCGAGGTGGTCGCCACCCTGGGCGGCGGCGGCATCTTCCTGCGCCTCGCCGTGCCCGAACGCCACGCCGCCGCGCTGGCCGAGGGCGATTCGATCCGCATCGAGGGTGCCTCGGGCGAAACCGAGGGCCGGCTGGAACGCATCTACCCGCTGATCGAAAATGGCCGCGTCGTCGCCGATGTCTCGGTCCAGGGGCTGTCGGATGCCTTCGTCGATGCCCGCGTGCTGGTGCGCCTGCCGGTCGGCCAGCGCATGGCACTGGTGGTGCCGCAAACCGCGCTGATCACCCGCGAGGGGCTGGATTTCGTCGGCGTCGCGGGCGAGGGCGGCATCCGCCTGCGCGCCGTGGTGATCGGTGAAGGCCACCAGATCGACGGCCAGGCCATGGTCGAGGTGCTGACCGGCCTGCAACCGGGTGATGCCGTGGAAACCGATGGCGCCCTGGCCCTGGCGGATGCCGCCAAGGCCCGCGTGGACGGGGCCTCCGCCGATGAGTAAGCCGCACGACACCCCCGAAACGGGCGCCCCGCTGGGCATCGCCGGCGGCCTGACCCGCAGCTTCATCGCCAGCGCGCTGACGCCCCTCTTCATCCTGGCCGCCCTTGCGGCGGGCCTGGTCGCGCTGATCAGCCTCCCGCGCGAGGAAGAGCCGCAGATTTCCGTGCCGCTGGTCGACATCCACGTCCAGGCCCAGGGCCTGAAGGCCGAGGATGCGGTGAAACTGGTGACCGAGCCGATGGAGATCATCGTCAAGGGCATCAATGACGTCGAACACGTCTATTCCAGCACCCGCGACGATGCCGTGATGGTCACCGCGCGGTTCGAGGTCGGCACCAAGGCCGAAGACGCCATCCTGCGCGTGCATGAAAAGCTGCGCGCCAACATGGACCGGATTCCCGTCGGCATCCCCGAGCCGCTGGTGATCGGCCGCGGCATCGACGACGTGGCGATCCTGGCGCTGACCCTGTCGGCCGCCCCGGGGCAGGATGTCTCGGCCAACGACCTGACCCGGCTGGCCCGCGAAGTGCAGGCCGAACTGGCCAAGACCGACGAGGTCGGCCTGACCTATCTGGTCGGCGAGGCGTCCGAGGCGATCCGCATCGCCCCCGATCCCGACCGGCTGGCGCTTTACGGTGTCACGCTGCAACAGCTGGCCGGCAAGGTGGCGCAGGCCAACCGCACGCTGAACACGGGCAAGTTGCGCGACGGCGGCGAGCAGATCGACCTGGTCGCGGGCCAGACCCTGCAAGCCCCGGCCGAGGTGGCAAGCCTGCTGCTGACCACGCGCGACGGCCGGCCGGTCTATGTGGCCGACGTGGCCGAGGTCAGCTTCGTGCCCGACACCTCGGACCACGTCGTCCGCATGGTGCAGAAATCGGCCGATGGCGCGGTCAGCGACAGCCCCGCCGTCACGCTGGCCATCGCCAAGCGGGCCGGGGCCAACGCCGTGGTGGTGGCCGAAGAGGTGCTACACCGGCTGCATGGCCTGGAAGGCAGCCTGATCCCGGACTCGGTTCAGGTCACGATCACCCGCGACTATGGCGAGACGGCAAACGAAAAGGCCAACGAACTGCTGTTCCACCTTGGGCTTGCCACGGTCAGCATCATCGCCCTGGTCTGGCTGGCCATCGGCTGGCGCGAGGCGGTGGTGGTCGCCATAGTGATCCCGGTGACGATCCTGCTGACGCTCTTTGCCGCCTGGGTGATGGGCTACACGCTGAACCGGGTGTCCTTGTTCGCGCTGATCTTTTCCATCGGCATCCTGGTCGATGACGCCATCGTGGTGATCGAGAACATCGCCCGTCACTGGGGCATGGGTGGCGCGCGCAGCCGGATGCAGGCCGCCATCGACGCCGTGGCCGAGGTGGGCAACCCCACCATCGTCGCCACCTTGACCGTGGTCGCGGCGCTGTTGCCGATGCTGTTCGTCAGCGGGCTGATGGGCCCCTACATGTCGCCGATTCCGGCGAACGCCAGCGCTGCGATGATCTTTTCCTTCTTCGTCGCGGTCATCATCACGCCCTGGCTGATGGTCAGGATCGCCGGCCGCGCCGACATGAGCGCGCATGCCCATGACGACAGCCATGGCGGCCACCCCGGCGGCACGCTGGGCCGCCTTTACGGCGCGGTGGCGCGGCCGGTGCTGGCCAGTCGCGGCCGGGCGCTGCTGTTCCTGGCGGTGACGGTGGTGCTGTCCTTCGGCTCGCTCGCCGCGCTTTATACCAAGGACGTGACGGTCAAGCTCTTGCCCTTCGACAACAAGTCGGAGCTGGCGGTGATGATCGACCTGCCCGAGGGCGCCTCGGTCGAGGCGACCGACCGCGTGGCGCAGGATGTGGCCCGCATCGTGCTGGCCCTGCCCGAGGTGGTCTCGGTGCAGACCCATGCCGGCACGCCGGCGCCTTTCAACTTCAACGGTCTCGTCCGCCACTATTTCCTGCGCAAGGAACCGCAGCTGGGCGAGGTGTCGATCCTGCTGGCCCCCAAGGCCGACCGCGACCGCACCAGCCACGACATCGCGCTGGACATCCGGCAGCGGCTGAAGGCGCTGGAGGTGCCCGCAGGCACCAGCCTCAAGACGGTGGAACCGCCGCCCGGCCCGCCGGTGATCGCCACCCTTCTGGCCGAGGTCTATGGCCCCACCCCCGAGGCCCGGCGCGAGGCCGCGACCAGGGTCCGGGCCGCGTTCGAAAGCGTGCCCTTCGTGGTGGACGTCGACGACAGCTTCGGCACCCAGGCGCGGCGGCTGCGGATGACGATCTCGACCGACCAGCTGGAGTTCTTCGGCGTGCAGGAACAGGACGTGTTCGACACCGTCGCCATCCTGAACGGCGGGCAGGTGGTGGGCTATTCGCACCGCGGCCAGGGCCGCCACCCGGTTCCGCTGCAACTGGCGCTGCCCAAGGGCGACCGGGTGATGGATGAATCCTTCCTGACCACTCCCATTCCCGCCAACACCATTCCCGGCGCGCGCGGCGTGGTCGAACTGGGCGATGTGGTGACGGTGACCGAGGAACTGTCCAGCTTTCCGATCTTCCGCCACAACGGCCGCGCGACCGAGATGGTGACGGCCGAACTGGCCGGCGCCTTCGAGGCCCCGCTTTACGGCATGCTGGCAGTCTCGGACGCGCTGGACGCGATGCACTGGCCCGAGGGCACCAAGCCGGTCGTCAGCCTGCACGGCCAGCCCGAGGACGAACAGGCGACCACCCTACTGTGGGATGGCGAATGGGAGGTGACCTTCGTCACCTTCCGCGACATGGGCGCGGCCTTCGGCGTGGCGCTTCTGGGCATCTATATCCTGGTGGTGGCGCAATTCGGCAGCTTCAAGCTGCCGCTGGTGATCCTGACGCCGATCCCGCTGACCTTCCTGGGCATCATGGCCGGGCACTGGATGTTCGGCGCGCCGTTCTCGGCCACCTCGATGATCGGCTTCATCGCGCTGGCGGGGATCATCGTGCGGAACTCGATCCTCCTGGTGGATTTCATCCGCCATGCGACCCCCGCCGGTGAACGGCCCTCTGTCGCGACCCTGATCGAGGCCGGCGCGATCCGGTTCAAGCCGATCCTGCTGACCGCCATCGCAGCTATGATCGGGGCGGTGGTGATCCTGGCCGACCCGATCTTCCAGGGCCTCGCCATCTCGCTCTTGTTCGGCCTGCTGACCTCGACCCTTCTGACTGTCCTGGTGATCCCCGCGATCTACCGGGTGTTCCGTAGCCCAACCTGAAAGGAAAGACCCATGACCCTCGACCGTTCCGTGATGTTGTTTGCCGGCGTGATGGTGCTGCTCAGCGTGCTGCTGACGGCTTTCGTCTCGCCTCTGTTCATCTGGTTCACCGTGTTCATCGGGCTGAACCTGATCCAGTCCTCGTTCACCGGCTTCTGCCCGGCGGCTTCGGTGTTCCGCAAGCTGGGCATCAAGTCGGGCTGCGCGTTCAACTGAAGGAAGACGAAAATCGCGCGATTTTCGTCACGATCTTCGCGCGAAGATCGCCTTCCTTTCAGTCGCGCAGCAGCAGCGCCAGGGCGAGGCAGGTCATCGCCACGCCCAACCCCACCAGCGCCGGCGGCAACCCGCCGTGCAGCGCCAGTTCCCACAGGATCACCCAGCTGGGAACCAGGTAGGTATAGGCCATGACCTTGGCCGCCGGCAGCCGCATCGACGCGAACTGCACCAGGTACGAGGTCGTGGCCGTCGCCGCCACCGACACATAGGCCAGCGTTACCCAGACGATGCCGGGCAGCGCCGCCCAGTCGGTCGCCCACATCGCGGGCGCCGACCAGACCGCCAGCAGTGCGGCACCCGCCGACATGGTCAGGAAGGTCGACACGATCGGGCTTTCGCCCCGGTTCAGCCGCCGCACCAGCGCGGCATAGGCGGCATGCGCCGCGCAGCCCCAGAAATAGACCGCCTCGCCGCGCCCCACCTCCAGCCGCAGCAGCGCGCCCAGGTCGGCGTCGAAGATCACCCACAGCGCCCCCGCGGCGCCAAGCGCCAGCGCCAGCGCCATCCGCGGCGTGGTGATCTGGCGCAGGAACAGCCAGCCAAAGCCCGCCGCCATCACCGGCGTCAGGGTGAAGACCGCCGCCGTCGACACCGCGCTTGCCGTCTTCAGCCCCTCGAACATCAGCACGAAATAGGCGGCCATCAGGCCCCCCAGCACCAGCCAGCGCCAGGGCGCTGCCCGCATCGGCGCCGCCACCGCCCCGCCCGACGCCCGCGCCGCCACCCCCAGGATCACCGCCGCCAAGGCAAAGCGCAGCGCCGACAGCACGCCCGGATCGACATGCCGCGCCGCCATCGCACCCAAGCTGAACGACCCCGCCACCAGGGCCGAGAACGCCAGCATCGCCACATGGCCCTGCGCCGACCGTGTCAGCTGCACAGCTTCCAGCCCTTCGCGGCCTCTTTCAGATGCGCCAGGAAGGCTTGCACCTTGCGGGTGCGGTGCAGGTCGACGTGGGTCACGATCCACAGCGCCGACTCCCACTCGGGCCGCGGCGGCAGCACTTCGACCAGATCGTCGCGGCCCTGCGTCCGGAAGGCCGACAGGAAGCCCAGGCCGGCCCCCTGAATCACCGCCGCTTCGGTCGCCGCCGGTTCGCTGGCGCGAAAGGTCAGCGTCGCCGGATCGACCCGTTCGCGCAGCCAGCGGTAGAACGGCGCCCGGCTGGCCTCGCTGTCGGCGATGACGAAGCGGTGGCCTGCAAAGTCCGCCTCGGACCCCGGCAGCCCATGCGCCTCGGCATAGCTGCGCGCGGCATAGAGGCCGACCTTCAGCCGCACCAGCGGCTGCACCACGTTGTCCGGTTCTTCCGGCGCATTGCCGGCGCGGATCGCCACATGCGCCTCGCCATAGT
>JAGPCN010000303.1 GCA_018058035.1 Fuscovulum sp. | reverse complement strand
CTGGCGCTGGAGGCGGAACGCAAGCGGGCGGAAGAGACGCTGACCCTGCTGGCCGCCGCCCGGACCGAGGCCGCCAGGGGCGCCGAGGTGGTCGACCTGAAGGATGCCGCCCTGGCGGCGGCCGAGGCGGCCCTGTCGGCCGAGCAGGACAAGGTTCTGGCCGCCGCCCGCGAGGTCGAGTTGCTGAACCGGCAGATCGCGGCGCTTCGGTCGCAGCTGGGTTCCTTGCAACAGGTGCTGGACGAGGCGGCCGCAAAGGACGCCGAGGCCAAGGTGCAACTGGAATCGCTGGGCGCGCAACTGAACGCCGCGCTGGCGCAGGTGGCGGCCGAACAGAAGGCGCGCGCCGATCTGGAAGAGGCCGAGCGCCAGCGGCTTGAGGCCGAAAAGGCGGACCTGGAAAAGTTCCGCAGCGAATTCTTCGGCCAGCTTTCCCAGTTGCTGGCGGGCCGCGAGGGCGTGCGGGTGGTGGGCGACCGCTTCGTGTTCTCGTCCGAGGTGCTGTTCGAACCCGGCGCAGCCGACCTGGCGCCCGAGGGGCGGGCGCAGATCGCCGGCGTGGTGCAGATCCTGGACGAGATCCGCGGCGAGATCCCGGCGGGGATCGACTGGATCATCCGGGTCGACGGCCATACCGACAACGTGCCGGTGGCCGGCACCCGGGGCTATGCCGACAACTGGGAACTCAGCCAGGCCCGCGCCCTGTCGGTGGTGCGGTTCATGCAGGACGAGCTGGGCTTTCCGCCCGAGCGGCTGGCGGCGACGGGGTTCGGCGAGTACCGGCCGGTGGCGGCAGGCGATACCGAGGAAGCGCGCGCCCAGAACCGCCGGATCGAGTTGAAGCTGACCGAGCGGTAAGGGTCGGGCGCGACAATGGAGGCAACTTGAAACGTGGTGTCCTTCCCCTTTGGGTCGGGCTGGTCTTGATTCCGGCAGACGCAGGGTTTGCGGACCAATGGGGATCGCGCGTCATGGCCGAGTGCTATGCCGACCTGATCGGCAGCTATCAGCAACACATGTTTGTCCGGGTTTTTCATGCGGAACTGGGCAACGGTCAGCTTGATGCACCGAACGGTCGGTCCGAAGGCATATTCAGCATCGAGCAACTGAGTCGTTCGGCTTTCTCCTGCGTTGTGAATGGCAAGACCGTGCTCTTCGCGGTGGAGGACTATCGCCCCACCCGCGAAACCGGGGCACGCGCCCAGTGTCAGCAGACGGGCTTTCGCCTTTCGGTTGATGGAAAAGCGATCTGGAGGGCACCCGAACCGCCGGAAATCGGCTTGCCGACCTTCAATGGGACCATCGATCTTGACAAGGACAGGGCCAGGATCTGCACAGAACAGCCTGAAAACGCCTCTGGCGATTTCTTCGAAAGCCGCCAGATGACGCTGGTCTGCCAGACTGTCGCCTATTGAGGCGCTGATGTTCCCCACGTCATTGGCGTTTCAGACAGAAGCGTCGTCCGCAAAGCAAAACCCCCGCCAGTGGCGGGGGTTTGTCTTCGGTCATTCGGCAGTCAGAAGCGGTGGTTTGGTGCGTGTCAGCTGAGGCTTCTTCGGCTCTTCGATCTGCAGGACGATCGCGTCGTCCTTGACGGCCACGCGCACGACCCCGCCTTTGGTCAGCTTGCCGAACAAGAGTTCCTCGGCCAGCGGCTTCTTGATGTGCTCCTGGATCACCCGGGCCAGCGGCCGCGCGCCCATCTTGTCGTCATAGCCCTTGTCGCCCAGCCACTGCGCCGCCTCGGGCGTCAGTTCGATATGGACGTTGCGGTCCATCAACTGGGCCTCGAGTTGCAGCACGAACTTCTCGACCACCTGCAGGATGATCGCCTTGCCGAGGGCGGCGAACGAGATCACGGCGTCCAGGCGGTTGCGGAATTCCGGCGTGAAGGTGCGTTCGACCGCCGCCGTATCCTCTCCCTCGCGCTTGTCGCGGCCAAAGCCGATGGCTGCCCTCTGCATGTCGGCGGCGCCGACGTTCGAGGTCATGATCAGGATCACGTTGCGGAAATCCACCGCGCGGCCGTTGTGGTCGGTCAGGCGACCGTGGTCCATCACCTGCAAGAGGATGTTGTAGACGTCGGGGTGGGCCTTTTCGATTTCGTCCAGCAACAGCACGCAATGCGGGTGCTGGTCGACGCCGTCGGTCAGCATGCCGCCCTGGTCGAAGCCGACATAGCCGGGCGGTGCGCCGATCAGGCGCGAGACCGCATGCTTCTCCATGTATTCCGACATGTCGAAGCGCAGGAGTTCCACCCCCAGGGTGTTCGCCAGTTGCTTCGCGACCTCGGTCTTGCCGACGCCGGTGGGGCCGGTGAAGAGGTAGTTGCCGATGGGCTTTTCCGGTTCGCGCAGGCCGGCGCGGGCCAGCTTGATGGAGGCCGACAGCGCCTCGATCGCCTTGTCCTGGCCGAAGACCAGCCGCTTGAGGGTCTTTTCCAGGTCGCGCAGCACCTCGGCATCGTCCTTCGACACGCTTTTCGGCGGGATGCGGGCGATCTTGGCCACCACGGCCTCGATCTCTTTCGTGCCCAGCACCTTCTTGCGCTTGCTGTCGCTGACCAGATGCTGCGCGGCGCCCGCCTCGTCGATCACGTCGATCGCCGAGTCAGGCAGCTTGCGGTCGTTGATGTAGCGCGCGGCCAGTTCCACCGCCGACTTGATCGCGTCCGAGGTGTAGCGCAGGTCGTGGTGTTCCTCGAAATGCGGCTTGAGGCCCATCAGGATCTTGATGGCATCGGGCACCGAGGGTTCGTTCACGTCGATCTTCTGGAACCGGCGCGACAGCGCCCGGTCCTTTTCAAAGTGCTGGCGGAATTCCTTGTAGGTGGTCGACCCCATGCAGCGCAGCTTGCCGCCCTGCAACGCGGGCTTCAGCAGGTTCGAGGCATCCATCGCGCCGCCCGAGGTGGCACCCGCGCCGATCACGGTGTGGATCTCGTCGATGAAGAGGATGGCGTCGGGGTGATCCTCAAGCTCTTTCACCACGGCCTTCAGCCGTTCCTCGAAGTCGCCGCGATAGCGGGTGCCCGCCAGAAGCGCGCCCATGTCCAGCGAGAAGATGGTGGCGCCGGACAGGACCTCGGGGACCTCTTTCTTGATGATCTTCCAGGCAAGGCCCTCCGCAATCGCGGTTTTGCCGACGCCCGGGTCGCCCACCAGCAGGGGGTTGTTCTTGCGGCGGCGGCACAGCACCTGGATGGCGCGCTCCACCTCGGATTCGCGGCCGATCAGCGGGTCGACGTCGCCCTTGCGGGCCTTGACGTTCAGGTCGACGCAATACTTGGACAGCGCCGATTCCTTGGCCTCGCCCGCCTCGGCCTTCGGCGTCTCCTGATGTTCCTCGGCGCCCTGGACGGGGCGGCTTTCGCCAAAGGACGGGTCCTTGGCGACGCCATGGGCGATGAAGTTCACCGCGTCATAGCGCGTCATGTCCTGTTCCTGCAGGAAATAGGCCGCGTTCGATTCCCGTTCGGCGAAGATCGCGACCAGCACGTTGGCGCCCGTCACCTCGGTCCGGCCCGAGGACTGCACATGGATCGCGGCGCGCTGGATCACGCGCTGGAAGGCCGCCGTCGGCACCGCCTCGGATCCCTCGACATTCGTCACCAGCGTCGACAGGTCGTCGTCGATGAAATCGGTCAGCGTCTTGCGCAATTCGTCCAGGTCGACCGAGCAGGCCCGCATCACGCGCGCGGCGTCCGGCTCGTCGATCAGGGCAAGCAGCAGGTGCTCCAGCGTGGCCAGTTCGTGGCGGCGGGCGTTGGCAAGCGCCAGCGCGCCGTGGATGGCTTGCTCGAGGGTGGACGAGAATGACGGCACTTGCGTGCTCCTTTACTCGGGGCAGGTCAGGCCGTTTCAAGGGCCTGATCCAACCGTGGCCTCATGTGGTTAAGGATCGGTTTTCTTTTCCGCACTTCAAGGGCAATTTCGACGCAACAGCACTTTGGACGAGCAATTTCATCAAATGTGATGAAGCGGACTCAGCGGGTGCTTCAGAAGCGGTCCTTGCGGGCGCGGATTTCGGCGAAGACGTCGGCATCGGGCGCCCCTTGCATCCCCACGGCGGCCTTCATCTCGGGAAGGGGCGCGCGCAGGAACGGGTTGGTCGCCAGTTCCTCGGACAGAAGCGAAGGCATCGGCAGGCGGCCTTCGCGGCGCATCTCTTCCAAGGTCTTCTGGCGAGAGATAAGCCGGGGATTGCCAGGTTCAAGAGAGGCCGCAAAGCGCAGGTTGCCGGTCAGGTAGTCATGCCCCGAGCAGACCCGCGTTTCGGGCGGCAGGGCGGCCAGCCTTTGCAGGGATACCCAC
>JAGPCN010000078.1 GCA_018058035.1 Fuscovulum sp. | reverse complement strand
GTGACGCCGCCGAACAGGCCGGTGTCGTGATAGACCATGGTCGCCGGTTCGGCCTCGGCCGCGCCGAGGGCGGCGAACAGGGGCACGAAATGGTCTTCCTGCGCGTGGCAGGTGCGGGCATGGGGGGCCTGTTCCCAGTGGATCAGCCGGTCGGTCCGCTGGGCCGGCGGGGCGGCCATGGTCTCGGCCAGCCAGGCGTCGAAGGCCTCGGACGGGACACGGGCGGCCGGGCCGAACAGCCGCAGGTTGTGGTAGGACAGGCCCGATCCGATGATCAGCACGCCCTCGTCGCGCAAGGGCGCCAGCGCGCGGCCCAGGGCGAAATGCTCGGCCGGCGAATAGCCGTGGCGCAACGAGATCTGGAACACCGGGACCGAGGCATCGGGATACATGACATAGGCGGGCACGAAGCAGCCATGGTCAAAGCCCCGGGCCGCATCCAGACGCACCGGCAGGCCGGCGGCGGCGATCAGGGCGGCCGCCTTCTGCGCCAGGTCGGGCGCGCCGGGGGCCTTGTAGCGGATCTGGAAGGTATGCGGCGGGAAGCCGTGGTAATCATAGACCATCGGCGGGGTCGCGCCGGACATCACGGCAAAGACTGCGTCCTCCCAGTGGCCCGAGATCATCAGGATCGCACGGGGCGGTTCGGGCAGGTCGCGGACCATCCTGACGAAGCTGGCTTCGAGGTTGGCGAACATCGCCCGCCAGTCCTCCATCCACGGCCAGGGGCCGCCGCCATGGCTGATGAAATAGGTCGGCATCCGGGGGCGCATGGCGGGTCTCCTTTGCGGCGAGGATGCGCCGCACGGCGGGCTTGCGCAATTGGGCGCAGGGTGCGGCGGGGCGTGCAGGAATGCACATCGGGCCAGCGCGCGGGCGCCCGGGTTGCGCCGGGGAGCCCGCGCTGCCAGTCTGGCCCGGCAGGGGGGGCGGAATGCGGGTCATCGGGCACGGGCTGGTCGTTCTGGTGCTGACGGCGCTGACGCAACTGGGCGGCCTGGCCTGGCTGATCGCCTTGCGGTTCCGGCGGCGTCTGGCGGCGTTCGTGCTGGCCTATACGGCGATCTGGGGCGCGGCGCAGGTCGGGGCGCCGCTGCTGGGCCGGGTGCCGCTGCCCTGTGGGGGCGAGAGCCTGCGGATGCAGTCGCCGCTCTACTGTGCGATGCTGCGCAACTTCGTCACGCCCGACCTGCTGGCGGTGGCGCAAGAGACCGCCGCCCGGATGGCAGCCGACCATCCCGGCACGGTGACGCTGGCGCTGGACGGGGGGTTCCCGTTCCTGGACGGGATGCCGCTGCTGCCGCACCTTAGCCATGACGACGGCGAGAAGCTGGATTTCGCCTTCTACTACCGCGACGAGGCGGGCTATCGTCCGGGGCGCACCGCCTCCTGGCTGGGGTACTTTGCCTTTGAGCGCGGGGCCGAGACCTGCCCGCCCGCATGGGCCACGCTGCGCTGGGACATGGCCTGGTTCCAGCCGCTGGTCCGCGACCTGGAGCTGGAGCCGGAGCGGACCGCCGCGCTGATCCGGGCGCTGGCCGCCGACCCGCGGGTGGCCAGGATCTTTGTCGAGCCGCCTCTGGCCGCCCGGCTGGGCGTCGCGGGCGACAAGCTGCGCTTTCAGGGCTGCCGCGCGGCCCGCCACGACGACCACATCCACATCCAGCTGTGACGGCCCGATCCGCCGAACCATGGCCCTCGGGGTGCCTTGCGCCGCCCCCGGCCCATGGGCATAGTCTGCCATCGCCAATCCAACGGGAGCCTGACCCATGAGACTGACCGCCGCCCTTGCCGCCACGCTTTCGCTGACCGCCCTGTCCGCCGTCGCGCAGGATCTGCCCGACCTGGCCGGCAAGGAGATCGTGGTCGTCACCGAGAACGCCTATCCGCCCCTGCAGTTCCTGGACGCGAGCGGCGCCGCGGTGGGCTGGGAATACGACGCCATGGCCGAGATCGCCAAGCGGCTGAACGTGACAATGAAGTATGAAAACATCAGCTGGGACGCGATGATCCCGGCGGTGTCGGAAGGCCAGTACGACATGGGCATGACCGGCATCACCATCCGCGACGACCGCAAGGAGCAGGTGGATTTCTCGGACAGCTACATGACCTCGGAAATGGTGATGATGGTGCGCGGCGACGAGGCGCGGTTCACCGACGCCAAGTCCTTTGCGGCCAATGCCGACCTTCTGATGGCCGCCCAGCCCGGCACCACGCCGTTCTATGTGGGGGTCTACGAGGTGCTGGACGGCAACGAGGCCAACCCGCGCATCAAGCTGTTCGAGACCTTCGGCGCGACGGTCGAGGCGCTGAAGGCCGGCGACGTCGACCTGGTGCTGACCGACGGCACCGCCGGCGCGGGCTATGTCGATGCCTCGGGCGGCGGGCTGAAGATCATCGGCGAAAAGCTGGGGACCGAGGATTTCGGCTTCATCTTCCCGAAGGGGTCGGACCTGGTGGCGCCGATGAACGCGGCGATTGCCAGCATGAAGGCCGATGGCACGCTGGATGCGCTGAACAAGAAGTGGTTCCTTGACTACAAGATGGGCGGCTGAGACAGGGAGGCCCGGGCGACTGACCGCCCGGGCCCCCGAACCGACAGCCGCGCATGACGCCCAACCCGAAATCGGACAAGGACTTTCCCTGGTGGCTGGTGATCGTGACGGTCACCGGCCTGTGGCTGTTCTACGAGGTCTGGGCCAGCGCGGTCTATTCGGCGGCGCTGACGACCCTGGCAAAGGGCGTCGGCATCACCGTGGTGGTGACGCTGATCGGCTATGCGGGGGCCTGCATCCTGGGGTTGGGGCTGGCGCTGGCGGGGCTGTCGCGGTTCCTGGCGCTGCGCCAGGCGGCGCGGCTGTATATCGAGGTGATGCGGGGCATCCCGATCATCGTGCTGCTGTTGTACGTCGCCTTCGTGGTGGCGCCGGCGCTGGTCGCGGCCTGGAACTGGCTGGCCGCGCCCTTTGGCGCCGAAGAGCTGCGCGGGCGCGATTTCCCGTTGCTGTGGCGGGCGGTGATCGCGCTGATGCTGGCCTATTCGGCCTTCCTGGCCGAGATCTTCCGCGCCGGCCTGCAGGCGGTCGAGACGGGCCAGATCGAGGCCGCCAAGGCCCTGGGCCTGAACGGCTGGCAGCGGTTCCGCCACATCGTCTTTCCGCAGGCCTTCCGCATGGTGCTGCCGCCCCTGGGCAACGATTTCGTGGCGATGGTCAAGGATTCCTCGCTGGTCTCGGTGCTGGGGGTCAGCGACATCACCCAGCTGGCCAAGGTGACGGCGGCGGGGAACTTTCGCTATTTCGAGACCTACAACGTGGCGGCGCTGCTGTACCTGACGATGACCATAGGCCTGTCGCTGGCGCTGCGCCGGTTCGAGGCAGGGTTGCGCGGCCGCGTCGAGAGGTGATCGGGCGGTGAAGCAATTGCGCGGCTGCCGCCGCAAGCCTTTTTCGTTTTGGCTGTGGTTGCGCCTGGTGGCCGATGTCGCCTGACGAGGGGCGCTGCCCCTCGAGCTCCCCGGGGTATTTCAGCCGGATTGAAGGGGCGGGGGTGGACCTTGGCGGGGTGGGCGCCTAGCTTTCGGGGCAAAGGAGAGCCGCCATGACCGTGCTTCTGGAGACCTGGGATACGCCCTTTGGCCTGCCGCCCTTTGCGGCGATCCGCGACGAGGAATTCGGCCCGGCCTTCGACCTGGCGCTGGAGCGGGCGCGGGCCGCGATCACCGCCATTGCCGAGGGGCCGGGCACGTCCTTTGCCGAGGTGGTGGAGGCGATGGAACTGGCGGAGGACGATCTCGATCGGGTTGCGGGGCTGTTCTACAATCTGGCCGGCGCGGATTCGAACGACGCCCGCGAGGCGCTGATGCGCGAGCTGGCGCCGAAGATGAGCGCATTCTCCAGCGAAGTGACCAACAACAAGGCGCTGTTCGCCAAGATCGAGGCGTTGTGGCAGGGCCGCGAGCGGCTGGGCCTGACGCCCGAACAGGCGCGGGTGTTGCAGCTGTACCGGCAGATGTTCGTGCGGTCGGGGGCGGCGCTGGAGGGCGCGGCGGCCGAGCGGCTGACGGCGGTCAAGGCGCGGCTGGCGGTGCTGGGCACGGCCTTCGGCCAGAACCTGCTGGCGGACGAGCGCGGCTGGTTCATGGAACTGCCCGAGGCCGAGGCCGCCCTGCTGCCGGGGTTCGTGCAGGAGGCGGCGCGGGCCGCCGGGGTCGAGCGCGGGCTGGGGCCGGTGGTGACGCTGAACCGCAGCCTGATCGTGCCCTTCCTGCAGTTCTCGCCCAACCGGGCCCTGCGCCAGCGCGCCTACGAGGCCTGGGTGGCGCGCGGCGCCAATGGCGGCGACACCGACAACCGGGCGATTGCCGCCGAGATCCTGGCGCTGCGGGCCGAGCGGGCGCAGCTGCTGGGCTATGCGGATTTCGCGGCCTTCAAGCTGGAGCCCGAGATGGCCGGCACGCCGCAGGCGGTGCGCGAGTTGCTGATGCGGGTCTGGTCTCCGGCGCGGGGGCGGGCGCTGGCGGATGCGGCGGTGCTGGAGGCGATGCTGCGCGCCGATGGCCAGCCGGGGCCGCTGGAACCCTGGGACTGGCGCTATTATTCGGAACAGCGGCGCCGCGCCGAGCATGACCTGGATGAGGCGGCGCTGAAGCCCTATCTGGGTCTCGAGGCCATGCTGGGCGCGATGTTCGACTGCGCCAACCGCCTGTTCGGGCTGGAGTTCCGCGAGATCGAGGGGCCGTTCTATCACCCCGACGTGCGCGGCTGGGAGGTGACGCGGGCCGGGCGGCATCTGGCGGTGTTCCTGGGCGATTATTTCGCGCGCAGTTCCAAGCGGTCCGGCGCCTGGTGCAGCGCGATGCGCAGCCAGCGCAAGCTGGGCGGCGAGGTGCGGCCGATCGTGGTGAATGTGTGCAACTTTGCCAAGGGCAACCCTTGCCTGCTGTCCTGGGACGATGCGCGGACGCTGTTCCACGAATTCGGCCATGCGCTGCACCAGATGCTGTCGGACGTGACCTACGGCTTCATCTCGGGCACCTCGGTCGCGCGCGACTTCGTCGAACTGCCGAGCCAGCTGTATGAGCACTGGCTGGAGGTGCCGAGCGTGCTGGAGGCCCATGCGAAGCACCATGAGACCGGCGCGCCGATGCCGGCCGACCTGCGCCAGCGCCTGCTGGCGGCCGCGACCTATGACCAGGGCTTTGCCACGGTGGAATTCGTGGCCAGCGCGATGGTGGACCTTGAGTTCCACACCGGCGCCCCGCCCGCCGATCCGATGCAGCGCCAGGCCGAGGTACTGGAGGACCTCGGGATGCCGCGGGCGATCCGGATGCGCCACGCGACGCCGCATTTCGCCCATGTGTTTTCCGGCGACGGCTATTCGGCGGGCTATTACAGCTATATGTGGTCCGAGGTGATGGACGCCGATGCCTTTGCCGCTTTCGAGGAGGCGGGTGATGCCTTCGATCCGGCCACCGCGGCACGGCTGGAGCGGTTCATCCTGTCGGCCGGCGGCAGCGAAGAGGCCGAGGCGCTGTACCTGAAGTTCCGCGGCCGGATGCCTGGGGTCGAGGCTCTCTTGAAGGGCCGGGGCCTTCTGGACGCCGCCTGAGGACGCGCCCGCGCGGGCTTGCGCCGGGGCGGGCCTTCGGGGCAGGCTGGCGCCCAAGGTTGCGGGGTCGGGAACCGGGTTCGGGATGGATCAGGCAAGCGTTGCGGTTCTGGATGTCGGCAAGTCGAACGTGAAGTTGTCGGCCTGCACGGCCGAGGGCCATGTGGTCGAGACGCTGGCCCTGCCCAATCCGGTGCTGCCCGGCCCGCCCTGGCGCCATCATGACCTTGCCGCGCTGAACCGCTTTGTGCTGGACGGGCTGGCCGACCTGGCCCGCCGTCACCCGCTGGCGGATTTCGTCGCCTCGGGCCATGGCTCGGGCGGGCTGCTGGTGGCCGAGGACCCGGACGAAGGCGGCACCGGGCTGGTGCTGCCGATGGTCGATTACGAACAGCCCCTGCCGCCCGGCCTTGCCAGCGCCTATGCGCCGCAGGCGGGTGGGTTCTTCGACCGTGGCAGCGCGGTGATGATGGCGGCGACCCACACTGCGCGGCAGATGTTCTGGGCCGAAACGGCCGAACCCGCGGCCTTTGCCCGCGCGCGCTGGTGCCTGGGCATTCCGCAATACTGGGCCTGGCGGCTGAGCGGTGTCGCGGTCTCCGAGGCCAGCATCCTGGGCGCGCAATCGCATCTGTGGAACGTGCGCGACAGGCACTGGTCGCCGATCGTGGCGGCGCGCGGCTGGGGCCGGCTGATGCCGCCCTTTGCCCGCGCCGCGGATGTGCTGGGCACCGTGCGGCCCGCGATGCGGGCCCGGGGAATTCCGGCGCTGCGCGTCCATGCCGGGGCGCATGACAGCTCGGTCAGCTTCTTTCGCCATCAGGCGGCGGGGCGGGGCGATCTGGTCGTGGTCTCGACCGGCACCTGGATCGTGGCGCTGGCGGCAGGCGTTGACCCCGCGGCGCTGGACGAGGCGCGCGGCATGACGCTGAACGCCGACATGGAGGGGCGGCCGCTGGCCGGCGCGCTGACGATGGGCGGGCGGGACTATGCCGCCGTGGCGGGTGACCAGCCGCCCGGCGCGCGGGCCGATCCGGCCGCGCTGGCGCGGCTGGTGACGCAGGGAACCATGGCGCTGCCGGCTTTTGGCAGCAATGACGGCCAGTTCCCGGGCCGCGCGGGGCGCGGCTGCATCCTGGGCCCGCCGCCCGCGGATGCCGCCGAGCGCCACGCGCTGGCGGTCTTGTACACCCCGCTCTTGACCTGGGCCTGCGGCGGGGTGCTGGCGCCTGACCGGACCTGGGTGCTGGACGGCAGCTTCCTGCGCGACCCGGCCTTTGCCGGCCTGGTGGCGGCACTGCGGCCCGCGCAGGCCACGCTGACCGACCCCGAAAGCTATGGCATCGCCGCCGGCGCCGCGCTCCTTTGCCGGGCCGACCGCGGCCCGGTGCCGATGAACCTGGCCGAAGTGCCGCCCCTGGCCTTGCCGGGGCTGACCGAATACGCCGCGCGCTGGCGCGCCCTGACCGGAGAGACGGGATGACCGAGGACGAACTGAAGATCCGCGCCGACATGGTGGCCACCTGCCGCGCGATGGAGGCCAAGGGCCTGAACCAGGGCACCGCCGGCAACCTGTCGGTGCGCCATGGGGCCGGGTTCCTGGTGACGCCCAGCTCGATGCCCTACGACATCATGCAGCCCGAGGACATCGTCGAAATGGGCTGGGACGGCAGCTATGTCGGCCGCCGCCCCAGCTCGGAATGGCGGTTCCACCGCGACATCCTGAAGGCGCGGCCGGATGTGAACGTGGTGCTGCATTGCCATTCGATCTACGCCACATCCGTCGCCTGCCATCACCGCACCATCCCCGCCTTTCACTATATGGTCGGCGTGATGGGCGGGAACACGCTGCGCTGCGCCCGCTATGCCACCTATGGCACGCAAGGATTGTCGGATGCCGCGATCGAGGCGCTTGAGGGACGCAAGGCCTGCCTGCTGGGCCAGCACGGGCAGATCAGCCTGGGGCGTACGCTGGAGGCCGCGCTGTGGATGGCGGTCGAGGTCGAGACTCTGGCGCGGATGTACCAGCAGGCACTGGTGATGGGCGAGCCTCCGGTGCTGAGCGACGACGAGATGGAGCGGGTGATCGCCCAGATGACGCGGATGTCCTATGGCCTCGGCCCCGAGGAAGAGGGCGCGAACGACGTTGCCCGCCCGCGCAACGGTTGAACCTGGAGACGATTTCTTCGAAGAAATCGTGCCGGAACCTTTGAAGGTTCCGGTCCGGAGTTTTTGAAAACTCCGGGCGCTTCAGGCCCGCCGCAGCGCTCCGGGGGGTTGGCCGTAGGCGCGGCGGAAGGCGCGTGAAAGCGTGGCGGGGCTGGAAAACCCGGTCCGCAGGGCCACTTCGGCCAGCGGGTGGCGGGTGTCGGTCAGCATCCGCCGCGCCGCCTGCAGCCGCAGCGCCAGCGCATGCGCCCCGGGCGTGGTGCCGAAGGCGTGGCGGAACAGCGCCTCCAGCCGCCGGGCCGACAGGCCCACGGCGGCGGCCGTCGCGGCGACGGGTTCGGGCGCGTCGATCCGTGTCTCCATCCGTGCCACCGCGGTCGCCACCCGCGGGTCCAGCGTCGGGTCGGGCGCCGGGGCGGTCTGCGCCTCGGACCCCGGGCGGGGCGTGGTGAGGAAGCTGAGCGCCACCTGCCGTGCCAGCGCCGGCCCATGCCGCGCCCCGATCAGGTGCAGCATGAAGTCCGCCGCCGGGGCTGCGCCGCCGATCGTGGCCCGGTTGCGGTCGATCACGAAGCGGTCGGGCACCACCTCGACCTCGGGGTGGCGCGCGGCCAGGTCCTCCAGGTCCTCCCAGTGTACCGTGGCGCGGTAGCCGTCCAGCAGCCCCGCGCGCGCCATCACCCAGGGTCCGGCATCCACCCCACCGACCAGCCGGAACCGCGGCGCCATCCGGCGCAGGTCGCGGATCAGCGGCCGGGTCGCCACCTCTTGCAGCCGGTAGCCCGCGATCACGATCAGCACCTCGGCCCCCTCGGCCGCCGCCAGCGGCCCGTCCGAGGGCAGCGACAGCCCGCAGGTCAGTGCCACCGGCCCGCCGTCGGGCGTGACGATGCGCCAGCGGAACGCCTCTTCGCCCAGCTGGCGGTTGGCGTTGCGCAGCGGGTCCAGCGCGCTGGCCACCTCAAGGATCGAGGCCTGCGGCAGCACCAGAAGCGCGATGGTCAGGGGATCGCGTGCCGGCGCAAAGATGGCGTTTTCCGTCATGCGTATTTCGTAAAGTGCAAGGCATCGGCCTGCAAGCGGCGTAAGGTGGCCGCCGGACGAAGGAGGGATTCCATGCCGCTTGCCATGAACCGCGAGGTTTTCATCACCTGTGCCGTGACCGGATCGGGCGGCACCCAGGACCGCAGCCCGCATGTGCCGCGCAGCCCCAAACAGATCGCAGAAAGCGCCATCGCGGCGGCCAAGGCGGGTGCTGCAGTGGTGCATTGCCATGTCCGCGACCCCGACACCGGCAAGCCTTCGCGGCGTCTGGACTATTACCGCGAGGTGACCGAGCGCATCCGCGACAGCGACACCGACGTAGTGCTGAACCTGACCGCCGGCATGGGCGGCGACATCTACTTCGAGGGCACCGAGGACATGGGCCGCATGGGTCCGCGCTCCGACATGGTGGGCGCGGCCGAGCGGGTGGCGCATGTGGTGGAGTGCCGGCCCGAGATTTGTACGCTGGATTGCGGCACGATGAACTTCAACGAGGCCGATTATGTGATGGTCAACACCCCCGGCATGCTGCGCGACATGGCGCGGCGGATGACGGCGGCGGGCGTGCGGATCGAGATCGAGGCCTTCGACACCGGCCACCTGTGGCTGGCCAAGGAGCTGGTGAAGGAGGGCGTGATCCCCGAACCCGTGCTGGTGCAACTGTGCATGGGCGTGCCCTGGGGTGCGCCGGACGATCTGAACACCTTCATGGCGATGGTGAACAACGTGCCGCAGGGCTGGCACTTCAGCGCCTTTTCGCTGGGGCGAAACGAGATGGCCTATGCGGCGGCGGCGATCCTGGCGGGCGGCAACGTGCGGGTCGGGCTGGAGGACAACCTCTGGCTGGACAAGGGCGTGCTGGCGACCAACGCGCAGCTGGTGGAACGTGCGGCGACCATCGTGGAAAACATGGGCGCGCGGGTGATCACGCCCGCCGAAGTGCGCGCCCGGCTGAAGCTGGAGAAACGCGCGCCGGTGGCGAAGTGAGCGGCACCGCCGTCATCGCGCTGTTCCTGGGACTGCCCGTTGCCCTGGGCCTTGCGGCCTTCTGGTGGGCGGGAAATGGTCGCCGGATCGCGCTGACGGCGGGCCTGATCGCCCTGGCCACGGGGCTGCTTTACCTGGTCTGGGTCCGGCATCTGGTCGGCTACAACCGCCTCTTCGCCCTGCCGGTCCTGGCCCTTTCCGGGGGCGCCCTGGCCGGCGCGGCGCATCGCGGGTTTACGCTGCGGCAGGCGGCAGAGGGCCGGCCGCTGTCGCCGCGGATGCGCCTGATGACGGCGGTTGCGGCGGGGCTGGCCGTGGCCCTGCTGGTCTCGACGCAGGAATAGGGAGAAAACCCGATGCGAGGTGTCCTTTCCGCCCTGGCCCTGACGCTTGCCCTGTCGGCCTGCGTCGAGGCGCCCCCCGCCGGCCCGCAAGGCCGCAGCCTGAGCGATGCCGAGCGGGCCGATTGCCTGATGCGCGGCGGCACGGTCGGGCGCGGTGGCCTTTTGCCGGACGAGGTCTGCTTTCGCCCCGAACCCGATGCCGACAAGGCGTGTTCGAAAAAGACCGATTGCGCGGGCCTGTGCCTGGCCGACACGCGGACCTGTTCGCCGGTCTCTCCGATGTTCGGCTGCTTTGAATTCCTGGACGAAACCGGCCAAAAGGTCGGTATCTGCATTGACTGAGAGGACAGCATGACACGGACAGTGGCAATCATCGGCGGTGGCGTGATCGGCGGCGGCTGGGCGGCGCGGTTCCTGCTGAACGGCTGGAACGTGCGGGTCTTCGACCCCGACCCGCAGGCCGAACGCAAGATCGCCGCCGTCATGGCGAACGCGCGGGCAGCGCTGCCGGCGCTGTCGGACGTGCCGATGCCGCCCGAGGGGAAGATGTCCTTCCACGGCACCCTGGGCGAGGCGGTCGAGGGCGCGGAATACGTGCAGGAATCCGTCTCCGAGCGGATCGAGCTGAAGCACAAGGTCTATGCCCAGTTGCAGCAATCGAACCCCGGCGTGCTGATCGGGTCCTCGACCAGCGGGTTCAAGGCGTCGGACTTGCAGAAATCTGCGGTCGCGCCGGAAAACATCATCGTCGCGCACCCGTTCAATCCGGTCTACCTGCTGCCCCTCTCCGAGATCTCCGGCAGTACCGCCAACCCGCCCGAAGTCGTCGAAAAGACCGTGCAGATCATGAAGGACATCGGGATGTTCCCGCTGGTGATCCGGCATGAAATCGACGCCTTCATCGGCAACCGCTTTCTCGAAGCCGTCTGGCGCGAGGCGCTGTGGATGCTGAAGGACGGCATCGCCACGACCGAGGAAATCGACGAGGCGATCCGCATGGGCTTTGGCCTGCGCTGGGGGCAGATGGGCCTGTTCGAGACCTACCGCATCGCCGGCGGCGAGGCGGGGATGAAGCACTTCATGGCCCAGTTCGGCCCGGCGCTGAAATGGCCCTGGTCCAAGCTGATGGACGTGCCCGAGTTCAACGACGAACTGGTGGACCTGGTCGCCGGCCAGTCCGACGCGCAATCCGGCATGTATGGCATCCGCGAACTGGAGCGCATCCGCGACCAGAACCTGGTGGGCTTCCTGCGGGCGCTGAAGGACCGCAACTGGGGCGCGGGCAAGGTCTTGCGCGCCCATGACGAGGCCCGCGCGGCGGCCTTTCACGTCGAGATGCAGAAGGGCATCGCCACCGGCCCCGGGGCCGAGCCGCTGGTGATGTGGCAGGGCCAGGTCCTGCCCGGCTGGATCGACTACAACGGCCACATGACCGAAAGCCGGTACTACTTCTGCAACTCGGAAACGGTCGACAACTTCCTGCGGATGATCGGTGCGGGGATGGATTACGTCGCCGCCGGACACAGCTTCTATTCCGCCGAGACCCACATCCGCCATCTGGGCGAGGCCAAGCTGGGCGACCGGCTGCGCGGCGAATTGCAGATCCTGTCGGCCGACGAAAAGCGGTTCCGCAGCTTTGTCCGGGTGATGAAGGACGACACCTGCGTTGCCACCGTCGAACAGGTCTGCCTGCATGTCGACATGAAGGCGGGCAAGTCGGCGCCGGCGGCTCCGCAGGTCTGGAAGAACCTGGAAGCGGTGGCCAAGGCCCATGCCGGCCTGCCGATGCCCGAAGGCGCGGGCCGCGCCGTGGGACAAAAGCGGTGACTGCGCGGGTCCTGATCACCGCGGGGGCGAATGGCATCGGGCTGGTGATGGCCCGCGCCTTCGCCGCCCGCGGCGACCGGGTCTGGGTGACCGATGTCGATGCCGCGATGATCGCGGCGCTGCCGCCCGGCATCCGCGGCACGCTGGCCGATGCCGCCAGCGAAGCGGCGATGGACCTGCTGTTCGCCGAGATCGCCGCCGACTGGGGCGGGCTGGATGTCGCCATCGCCAATGCCGGGATCAAGGGCCCGACGGCGGGCATCGAGGACATGCCGCTGGAGGGCTGGCACCAGTGCCTGGCCGTCAACCTGGACGGTGCGATGCTGACCGCACGCGGCGCGGCCCGGCTGATGAAACCGGCGGGCAAGGGCGTGATCACCTTCATCTCCTCGACCTCCGGGCTGTACGGCACGCCCTTTCGCGCGCCCTATGTGGCGGCGAAATGGGGCGTCATCGGCCTGATGAAGACCGTGGCGATGGAACTTGGCCCGCACGGCATCCGCGCCAACGCGATCTGCCCCGGATCGGTGAATGGCCCCCGCATCGACCGCGTGATCGAGGCGGAAGCCGCCGCCAAGGGCATGACGCCCGACGCCGTGCGCCACGGCTATGCCTCGGGCACCGCGATGAAGCGGCTGACCGACGCAGAGGACGTGGCCGACATGGCGCTTTTTCTGGCCTCAGACGCGGCGGGCATGGTCTCGGGCCAGGCGCTGGCGGTGGATGGCATGACCTACAACGTGGACCCCTGAGGTATGCTATGGATTTCGGGCTGACCGAAGAACAGCGGATGATCGTCGACACGACGAAGGCCTTCGTCGAGGCCGAGCTTTTCCCGCATGAGCAGGAGGTCGAGCGCACCGGCATCCTGCGCGACGACCTGCGGCAAGAGATCCAGGCCAAGGCGATGGCAGCGGGTCTTTACGCTGCCAACATGCCCACCGAGGTTGGGGGTGCCGGCCTCGATACGCTGACCTGGCTCTTGTACGAAAAGGAGCTGGGCAAGGCGAACTACGCCCTGCACTGGACCACGGTCTGCCGCCCTTCGAACATCCTTCTGGCCTGCGAGGGCGACCAGCGCGACCGCTACCTGCTGCCGGCAGTGCGCGGCGAACGCCACGATTGCCAGGCGATGACCGAACCCGGCGCCGGGTCAGACCTGCGCGGGATGAAGGCCTTTGCCCGGCAAGAGGGCGATGACTTCGTGCTGAACGGCACCAAGCATTTCATCAGCCACGCCGACGTCGCCGATTTTGCCATCGTCTGGGTGGCGACTGGCGAGGAAGACACCCCCCGCGGCAAGAAAAAGCTGATCACCGCCTTCCTGGTCGACAAGGGCACGCCGGGCTTCACCGTGCGCGACGGCTATCGCAACGTCAGCCACCGCGGCTACAACAACACGATCCTGGAGTTCGACAACTGCCGCCTGCCGAAGACCCAGGTTTTGGGCGAGGTCCACAAGGGCTTTGAGGTGGCGGGCAAATGGCTGGGCGCAACCCGGCTGCAGGTGGCCTCCACCTGCCTCGGCCGGGCGGAACGCGCGCTCAGCCACGCCCTGCAATGGTCGGCCGAACGCAAGCAGTTCGGCCAGCTGATCGGCAAGTTCCAGGGGATCAGCTTCAAGCTGGCCGACATGGCGATGGAGCTGAAGGCGGCCGAACTGCTGACCCGCGAGGCGGCGTGGAAATACGACCAGGGCACGGTGACCGAGGCCGACATGTCGATGGCAAAGCTGAAGGCCACCGAAGTGCTGGCGATGATCGCCGACGAGGCGATCCAGATCCACGGCGGCATGGGCCTGATGGACGAGTTGCCGCTGGAACGCATCTGGCGCGACGCGCGGGTGGAGCGGATCTGGGAAGGCACCTCGGAAATCCAGCGCCACATCATCAGCCGCGAATTGCTGCGGCCGCTCGGCGCGTGACGCGTCGGACCGGGGGGTTTCACACCCCCCGGACCCCCCGTGGGATATTTAGAGACAGAAAATGAAGATGGGCCTCAGTAACCTTAACCTCCGCTTAACTGGAATCGGTCAGCCTGTACTTACGGTACAGGCGGGGACGCCGATGACCGTGACGGGAAATGGCACCTCGTTCCGTTCAGCGGGACGGGGTGTTCACATTTTATGTCCTCAAATATCCCGGGGGGTTCCGGGGGGCTGGCCCCCCGGCGGCATCCACGAGACCGGAGGCCGCAGATGACGCGCCTCGACCGCCTGCTCCGCCCGCGCCACATTGCCGTCCTGGGGGCCGGCTGGGCGCTGAACGTGATCGAACAGACTGGCAAGATGGGCTTTGACGGCCCTGTCTGGCCGGTGCATCCGACGAAGTCCGAGATCGGCGGGCTGAAGACCTATGCGTCCCTCTCCGACCTGCCCGAGCCGCCCGACGCCACCTTCATCGGCGTCAACCGCCATGCCACGCTCGACGTGGTGGAAGAGTTGCGGCGGATCGGCGGCGGCGGGGCGATCTGCTTTGCCTCCGGCTGGGAGGAATCGGGAGAGGCGGGCCTGCAGGAGCGACTGGTGCAAGCCGCCGGCGGCATGCCGATCCTTGGCCCCAATTGCTATGGCGTGATCAATTACCTCGACGGCGCGCTGCTGTGGCCGGACCAGCATGGCGGCATCCGCGTCGACAAGGGCGTGGCGCTGGTCAGCCAGTCGTCCAACATCGTCATCAACCTCGGCATGCAGCAGCGCGGCCTTCCGGTGGCCTATGTCGCCTGCCTTGGCAATGCCGCCGTCGTGGGCCTTGCCGAACTGACCGGGGCGCTGCTGGACGATCCGCGCGTCACCGCCGTAGGCCTTTACATCGAGGGGATCGACGATGCCCCCGCCTTTGCCGCGCTGGCCGAGAAGGCCCGCGCGATGGGCAAGGGCGTGGTCGCCATCAAGTCCGGCAAGACCGAGCTTTCCCGCACCGCCGCCGCCAGCCACACCGCCAGCCTTGCCGGCGGCGGCGCTGCTTCCAGCGCCTTCCTGCGCCAGATTGGCGTGGCCGAGGTCAACACCCCTTCGGAACTGATCGAGACGCTGAAGATCTTCCACGTCCACGGGCCGCAGATCGGCACCCGCATCTG
>JAGPCN010000077.1 GCA_018058035.1 Fuscovulum sp. | reverse complement strand
GCCGAGACCGAGTTCACCACCACCAGCATGATCGCGGTCATCCGGTCCAGCCGGATCGACCATTCCGACGACAGGCTGCCCGACTGGATCCAGTTCAGGATATGGATGTGCTGCGTCTCGCCGTCGAAGGTCAGGAAGACGATCCACGACAGGATGGCGGCCAGGAAGACCAGGCTGGTGGTCAGCACCTGGCCCGCCTTTTCACCGATGATCCGCCAGCCGAAGCCGCAGAGGATGGCCCCGACCAGGGGAGCGAAGAGGATGATCGTTGCCATGGTCTTCAGCCCTTCATCACGTTCACGTCTTCGACGTCGATCGTTCCGCGGTTGCGGAAGAACACGACGAGGATGGCCAGGCCGATGGCGGCCTCGGCGGCGGCGACGGTCAGGACGAACAGGGTGAAAACCTGGCCCGTCAGATCGCCGAGGTACGACGAGAAGGCGACAAGGTTGATGTTCACCGCCAGAAGCATCAGTTCGATCGACATCAGGATGACGATCACGTTCTTCCGGTTCAGGAAGATCCCGAAGATGCCGATGACGAACAAGGCCGCCGCCACCGTCAGGTAATGTTCAAGTCCCACCATTCTCGTTCCCTCCGGGTCTGATGCCCGTTGTCGTCTGCGCCCCTGGGGGCAATTCTAGCCGGCCGTCTGGCCGTAAAGCCTGCAGGCGCAGCTGACATCCGCCGCTGCCCCCAGTTTCGTCCGGGCCCCCGCATCCCTGCCGATGGCCTGGATCTGGCCCATCGTGTAGCCCTGCTTCGACCGCACCGCCCGGTCGACGGCATCGAACAGGGCGCCGCCCTTCGGCCGGTCCAGATCGCCCGCCTCGACGATCCGCATCGTCAGTCGACGCTGACCGGGGCAATCCTCGACAACCACCAGTGTCTCGCCGTCGTCATAGCTGCCGCCCGCGTAGAAGACGAAGCCGCCGCCGTGCCAGGCCACGTCATAGACACCCACGCCCGCATCGCTGCATTCGGGCATGTAGACCTCGGCTCCGGCCTGACCGGCCAGCCCTACAGCCGCGATGAGCGCCACCGGCTTCACCTTTAGAGCCCCTGCCCCGGCTTGACGTCGCGCAGTTCCATCGCCTTGGCCGGGTCGCGCCACATCTGGGCCAGCACGTTCTGCCGCTTGATGTCCTTGCGGTGGCGCAGCGTCAGCAGGATCGCCCCGATCATGGCGACCAGCAGCACCATGCCGGCCAGCTGGAACAGCAGGATGTACTTGTCATACAGGATCAGACCCAGGGCGCGGGCGTTGTCGACACCGTCCAGCGCGGTCGAGCGCTGCACATCGGTCCAGGCGCCCAGACCGATCGCCAGCTGCATCAGCAGAACCACCCCGATCAGAAGGCCAAGCGGCATGTAGCGCGCCATCTCGCCCTTCAGCGCGGCGAAGTCGATGTCCAGCATCATCACCACGAAGAGGAACAGCACCGCCACCGCGCCGACATAGACGATCATCAGAAGCATCGCGACGAATTCGGCGCCCAGAAGCACCATCAGCCCGGCCGAGGACAGGAAGGCCAGGATCAGCCACAGCACCGAATGCACCGGGTTTCGCGCCAGCGTCACCATCAGGCCGCCGGCCACCGTGACGATGGCAAAGGCGTAGAATGCAAGATCGGCCACGGTCATGGGGTTCCATCCTTCTTTTCGGCAAAGACTGCCTGAGCGATCTCAAGCGCCTTCTGCATGGCGGGCAGGCCGCCGAACATGCTCATCTGCCAGATCACCTCGGCGATCTCGCGTTCCGTCGCACCGGCCTCCAGCGCGTGGCGGACGGTCGCCTTGATCTGCGGCTCTGCCTGTGCGCCCAGCACGGTCAGCGCCGCCAGCGTCAGGAACAGGCGCGTCTTGGCGTCCAGCCCTTCGCGGTTGAAGGTACGCCCGAACCACATCTCCATCATGTCCTTGGACATGGTGGGGAACAGCTTGTCGAACCCTCCCACCTGGACGTTCTCCAGCGCAGGATTGAAGGCGCGCAGCATTTCCTGCCCGCTTTCCATCATCTGCTGGAACATCTTGGCGTAGGCGTCGGTCATCTGTAGGGCGCATCCAGTTCCAGGTTGCGGGCGATCTCGGCCTCCCACCGCGCGCCGTTCTCAAGGAGTTTCTCCTTGGTGTAGAACAGCTCTTCGCGGGTCTCGGTCGAGAACTCGAAGTTCGGACCTTCGACGATGGCATCGACCGGACAGGCCTCCTGGCAGAAGCCGCAGTAGATGCATTTCGTCATGTCGATGTCGTAGCGCGTGGTGCGGCGGCTGCCGTCCTCGCGCGGTTCGGCGTCGATGGTGATGGCTTGCGCCGGGCAGACCGCCTCGCACAGCTTGCAGGCGATGCAGCGTTCCTCGCCGTTCGGGTAGCGGCGCAGCGCATGTTCGCCGCGGAAGCGGGGGGAAAGCGGCCCCTTTTCATGCGGATAGTTCAGCGTGGTCTTCGGCGCGAAGAAGTACTTCATCCCCAGGGCAAAGCCCTTGATGAAGTCCACCATCAGGAAATAGCGCGTGGCGCGGTTCCAGTCGATGTTGGCCATGGCCTCAGCCCCCCATCGCAAAGCGGGCCCAGAAGGTGCCCAGGATTTCGAACTTCGCCAGGAAGGCCACCAGAACGACCCAGCCCAGCGACAGCGGCAGGAAGACCTTCCAGCCGATCCGCATCAGCTGGTCATAGCGGTAGCGCGGAACGATGGCCTTCACCATCGCGAAGAGGAAGAAGAACACCCACATCTTGGCGACCATCCACCACCAGCCATCGGCGATGCCGGGGATGGGCGACAGCCAGCCGCCGAAGAACAACAGCGACATCAGCGCGCACATCAGGAAGATGGCGATGTATTCGCCGGCCATGAACAGCAGGTAAGGGGTGGACGAGTATTCCACCATGAAACCGGCGACCAGTTCCGATTCCGCCTCGGGCAGGTCAAAGGGCGGGCGGTTGGTCTCGGCCAGCGCCGAGACGAAGAACAGCACCACCATCGGCAGGTGCGGCAGCCAGTACCAGTTGAACAGGCCGTAGGCCCCGTCCTGCGCCGCCACGATGGCCGAAAAGTTCATCGAGCCGGTCGACAGGATGATGCCGATGATGATCAGCCCCAGCGACACCTCGTAGGAAATCATCTGCGCCGCCGACCGCAAGCTGCCAAGGAAGGCGTATTTCGAGTTCGAGGCCCAGCCCCCCATGATCACGCCGTAGACCTCAAGCGACGAGACCGCGAAGACGAACAGGATCGCCACGTTGATGTCGGCCAGCACCCAGCCCTGATCGAAGGGGATCACCGCCCAAGCCAGGATCGCCAGCACGAACGACAGCATCGGCGCCAGGAAGAACACCGGGCGGTCGACGCCGGCGGGAATGACGATTTCCTTCACCACATACTTCAGCGCATCCGCCACCGATTGCAGCAGGCCGAACGGCCCCACCACGTTCGGCCCCTTGCGCATCTGCACCGCGGCCCAGATCTTGCGGTCGCCATAGACCAGGAACAAGAGGCTGATCATCACGAAGCCCACGATCAGCAGGCTTTGCGCCGCGATCAGGATCGCCGTTCCCAGGGTGGTGTCGAAAAAGCTCATGTCCCGTCCCTTACACCGTCGGTATGCCCAGTTCCCCGCAATCCCGCACCGTCACTTCGGCGTCGATCGTGCGTATCCCCTCGGGCAGGGCGGCCGAGATGAGGTAGACCGCATCCCCCCGCCACGTCGTTCCGTTTCTTGCCACCTGCGTCCGCACATGGCGCGCAAACCCGAAACCCCGGATCAGCGCATATTGGGCGGCCGCACAGCGGCCATAGGCCTCGACGTCGGCCTGATCCCGCGCCCCCGTCATGGCGACGCGGAAGTTGACCATCTCGCCGTCCAGCAGGATCGTCTCGATCCCCAGATAGCCCGGATTTGCCGGACCCTGTGCCACCTCCGGCCCCCCCGCGCAAGCCCCGACCGCCGCTGTCGCGGCGATCATCAGGGCATGGACAGGCCGAAGGCGCATCTTGTCACTCCGCCGCCATCTTGGTGGCGGCGCGCGCCTTGGCCAGGCCTGACAGTTCCGCCATCACGACCGAGGCCCGCGCGATCGGGTTCGTCAGGTAGAAGTCCTTGATCGCATTGCGGAAGGTGGCCTTTGCGGGAGCTTTTTCCGGCAGCGCTTGCCAGGCGTTCGCAGCCACCTGGTCGATGCGGCCCAGGTGCGGATGCGCCGCCACCAGAGCCTTGCGCAGACCGGCCAGGCTGTCCCAGGGCAGGACGCTGCCCAGTTCGGCCGACAGGGCGCGCAGGATGGCCCAGTTCTCCTTGGCCTCGCCCGGAGCAAAGCCGGCACGGAAGGCCAGTTGCGGCCGCCCCTCGGTGTTGACGAACAGGCCCGCCTCTTCAGTCCAGGCGGCGGCAGGCAGGATGATGTCGGCGCGGTTTGCGCCGCGGTCGCCATGGCTGCCCTGATAGATCACGAAGGGCGCATCAGAGCCGTCGCGGCTGATCTCGACCTCATCGGCGCCCAGGTTGTAGATCACCTGCGCGCCCTCGGTCGCCGCCGACAGCCCGCCTTCGGTGCAGGCCCCCACGTCCATCGCGCCGACGCGCGACGCCGCCGTGTGCAGCACCAGAAGTTTCGCGCCGCGCGCCTCGGCGATCTTCATCGCCTGGGACAGCACCGCCTCGCCGTCGGCCTCGTTGATGGCGCCCTGCCCCACGATCACCACGCCGGGTTTGGCATCCGGGGCCGCGGTCTCGGCCAGCTTCACATGCTCGACCAGCGCGGCGCGGTCGGTGCCGATGTGGGTGTAGTCATAGGTCAGGTCGACCGCCTCGCCGATCAGCCCGACCTGCGTGCCGCGGGTCCAGGCCTTGCGGATGCGGGCGTTCAGCACCGGCGATTCCACCCGCGGGTTGGTGCCGATCAACAGGATGCCGCCGGCGGTGTCGATATCCTCGATGGTCGCGGTGCCGACATAGGCGGACCGGTTGCCGACCGGCAGGCGTGCGCCGTCGGTGCGGCATTCCACTTTGCCGCCAAGGCCTTCGACCAGGGTCTTCAGGCTGTAGGCGGCCTCGACCGGGGCCAGGTCGCCGACCAGGCCCACCACCTTTTTCCCCTTCATCGCCGCCGCGGCAGCGGCCAGCGCCTCGGGCCACGATGCCTTCCGCAGGCGCCCGTTCTCGCGGATGTAGGGCGTGTCCAGCCTTTGCCGGCGCAAGCCGTCCCAGATGAAGCGGGTCTTGTCGGAAATCCATTCCTCGTTCACGCCGTCATGGTTGCGCGGCAGGATGCGCATGACTTCGCGGCCCTTGGTGTCGATGCGGATATTGGACCCCAGGGCATCCATCACGTCGATGGATTCGGTCTTCGTCAGCTCCCACGGCCGCGCGGTAAAGGCATAGGGCTTCGACGTCAGCGCCCCCACCGGGCAAAGGTCGATGATATTGCCCTGCAGGTTCGAATCCAGCGTCAGGTTCAGGTAGCTGGTGATCTCAGAATCTTCGCCGCGCCCCGTTTGCCCCATCTGGGTGATGCCCGCCACCTCGGTGGTGAACCGCACGCAGCGGGTGCAGGAGATGCAGCGCGTCATCTTGGTTTCGACCAGCGGGCCCAGGTTCAGGTCCTCGGACGCGCGCTTCGGCTCGCGGTAGCGGCTGAAATCCACGCCATAGGCCATTGCCTGGTCCTGCAAGTCACACTCGCCGCCCTGGTCGCAGATCGGGCAATCGAGCGGATGGTTGATCAGCAGGAACTCCATCACGCCTTCGCGGGCTTTCTTGACCATGGGCGAGGTGGTCTTGACCACCGGCGCCTCGCCGTTCGGGCCCGGCCGCAGGTCGCGCACCTGCATGGCACAGGACGCGGCGGGCTTCGGCGGGCCGCCCACCACCTCGACCAGGCACATCCGGCAGTTGCCGGCGATCGACAGCCGCTCGTGATAGCAGAAGCGCGGGATTTCCACCCCCGCCACCTCGGCGGCCTGGATGATGGTCATCGCGCCATCGACCTCGACCTCGATCCCGTCGATGCTGATTTTCTTGAGGTTGGTCATGGCCTTACTCCGCCGTCCCTTGCGCGCTTGCGTGGCTTGCCCACGGCTGCGCCTCTTTCAGATGAATACCGCCCGGGGCAGGATCGCCCCTGCCCTGCCCTTGCCAGGGCGCCGGAACCGGCCCGGCCAGGGGAAGCCCCGCCTGCCTCATCCCTCGTCCCTCAGCAGGTAGCCGATCAGCGTGCCCTTGGCGATCTGCTCGCGCCCGATGCGGCAATGCGCCTCGACGTCGCCTTCGGCCACGCCGTTCGCAACCAGCCAATCGGTCGCCTCGCGCTTTCCGCGCGCCTTTTCCTCTTTCGAGGTGACAAAGGCGCGGATCTCGTCGGCGCTGTAGCCCTTTTTCAGGGCATACTGCTTCAGCTTCTCCAGCTCGTTCAGCGCGCGCAGGTTGCGCGGGCCGATGGTCGGGCAGGTATCGGCGATGCGGTCGGCGATGAAGCCCTGCAACAGCGTGCCGTTGATGTGGCTTTCGGTGTTGATCGGCTCCAGCGCGCGGGCGGGGGCCGCCAGCGCCAGCAGGGTGGCAAGGGTCAACGGGATCAGTCGGGTCATTGCGGCCTCCTTGGCATCAGACGATGCCGAGATGGGGCCGAACGCCGTTGATATGCCATGACAAGCGGCGGTTCTCGCGGCGACGTGAGGGGCGCGGACGGCGGCGATCATGCGCACCCCCGCACAAAGACCCAGGCGCCCGCGTCGTAGCGGTCGTAGATCGAGGCCTGAACGCCCTGCGGGCCGCAAAGCGCATCGGCGTCGTGCCGCGCGGCTGCGCCGTCCCACATCGCATAGGCCGGCGCGACCGTGCGCGCCACCCGTACCCCCGCCCCCGCCGGTTGCAGCAGCGCCGCCACATCGGGCCGTGCCGCCGCGGCCTGCGGCGCCGGCGCGGCACCAGCCACGCAAGCGGCCAGCGGCAGGGTCAGCGGCAACAGCAGCGCCCGGTTCATTTCCGGCATCCCCCGGCAAAGATCCAGCGCCCGGCGGGCGACAGCACCGGAACGATGCCCGGCTCGACCCCGAAGCCCTGGGTGGCGCAGGCAGCCTCAAGTACTTCGCGGGCGCGATAGCTTTCGTCGGCCATGCTGGCCCCGTCCCCGCGTGAGATGCGCACGGCCCCCGGCACATGCGCCCCGGTGTCCAGGTCGGTCCCGTTGACCAGCATCCGCTCTTCGCCCGAGATGTCGATCACCGCCAGGTAATCGACCCCGTTCAGGTTCACCGGCACTTCGACATAGGGCAGCGGCTCGGCTGCCTCCTCGCCTTCGGCCACCTCGCCCTCGGCATGAACCGGGGCAGAGGCAAGCGCCATCAGCATTGCCGAAAGGGCCAGGGCGCGTCTCATCCGCAGAACCCGTCGAACCACCAGTCACCCGTCTTCGGGTCCTGGTAGACATATTGCGTGTCGAACCCGTCGGGCGTGATGTCGGGCCGGCCGCAGAACTGCGCCAGCGCCCGGATCGCCCGGTTGCGGTTGTCGGCGCTGCCCGAGATGATCACCGTATCGGCGGTGCCCGATTGTACGATCATCGTCTTGCCGGTCGCGGCGTCGATCGGCGCGATCATGCTGGGCCAATCGGTCATCTGCTGGGCAACCAGCGTCTGGCCGTCGACCGTGATCGGCGTGCCGGCCACTTCGCCATCGACCCGATCGGCATCGGGAATCTCCGACGACACGCAGCCCGCCAGGGCCAGGGACAGGATCAGCGCGCGCTTCATTCGGCGGCCACCGCCGAGATGCGGCCGGTCTTGCGGGCCTTGATGCGGTCTTCGATCTCGTCGCGGAAGGCGCGGATCAGGCCCTGGATCGGCCAGGCGGCGGCATCGCCAAGGGCGCAGATGGTGTGGCCTTCAACCTGCTTGGTCACCGACAGAAGCATGTCGATTTCCTCGATCTCGGCCTCGCCGCGGACCAGGCGGTCCATCACCCGCATCATCCATCCGGTGCCCTCACGACACGGAGTGCATTGGCCGCAAGACTCGTGCTTGTAGAACTTGGACAGTCGCCAGATCGCCTTGATGACGTCGGTCGACTGGTCCATCACGATCACCGCCGCGGTCCCCAGACCCGACCGCTGCTCGCGCAGCCAGTCGAAGTCCATGATCGCGTCGTCGCATTGCGCCTGGGTCAGCAGGGGCACCGAGGAGCCGCCGGGGATGACCGCCTTGAGGTTCTTCCAACCGCCGCGCACGCCGCCGCAGTGTTCCTCAAGCAGCTGCTTCAGCGGGATCGACATCGCCTCTTCGACCACGCAGGGCGCGTTCACATGGCCCGAGATGCCGAACAGCTTGGTGCCGGTGTTGTTCGGGCGGCCGAAGCTGGCGAACCAGTCGGCGCCGCGGCGCAGGATGGTGGGCACCACCGCGATGGATTCGACGTTGTTCACCGTGGTCGGGCAGCCGTAAAGGCCGCTGCCGGCCGGGAACGGCGGCTTCATCCGCGGCATCCCCTTCTTGCCCTCAAGGCTTTCCAGAAGGGCGGTTTCCTCGCCGCAGATATAGGCGCCGGCGCCGTGGTGCAGGTAAAGGTCGAAGTCCCAGCCCGACTTGGCGGCGTTCTTGCCCAGAAGCCCAGCGTCATAGCATTCGTCGATGGCCGCCTGCAGCGCCTCGCGCTCGCGGATGTATTCGCCGCGAATGTAGATGTAGCAGGTGTTCGCCCCCATCGCGAAGCTGGCGATCAGCGCGCCTTCGATCAGGGTATGCGGATCGTGCCGCATGATCTCGCGGTCCTTGCAGGTGCCAGGCTCCGACTCGTCGGCGTTGATCACCAGATAGCTGGGCCGGCCGTCCGACTGCTTGGGCATGAACGACCACTTCAGGCCGGTCGGAAAGCCCGCGCCGCCCCGCCCGCGCAACCCGCTGGCCTTCACCTGCTCGACGATCGTGTCGCGCCCGCGCGCGATGATCTCGGCGGTGCCATTCCAGTGGCCCCGCTTCTTCGCCCCGGCCAGGCTGCGGTCGTGCATCCCGTAGAGGTTGGTAAAGATCCGGTCCTGATCCTTCAGCATCCTGCAGTCCTTATCCCCGGCGCGCGCGCCAGATCTGATACGTCACGACCAGCGCCCAGAAGAACGCGGCCAGCGCAGCCAGGTCGAAGAGAAAGGCGAACCGGGGTTCCCAGCCCATTTCCCCTCCGACCACCTGCGCCCCCATCCAGAGAAGCATCGTCACCGCCAGCACCAGGGCAACCTGCCTGGCCTGCCTTGCGCGACGCAACTCCTCGGGATCGGGCCTTTTCATCGCTCATCCTCAGTAGTCGTTGGTCCGGGCGCGTTCCAGGAAACGCTCCAGCCCCTCGCTGACGATGATCTTCGCCTGCGCCACCCACTTGTCGCGGGTGATGCGGCCCTTGAAGCGATCCATCCGGGCGTCAAAGGCGGCCACGTCGGCGTCGGTCCAGCCGGCGATCTGGTCGTAGTGAAAGACGCCAAAGCCGTTGACCAGCTTTTCCATGGCCGGGCCGATGCCCTCGATCACCTTCAGGTCGTCAGCCTTGCCACCGCGCGGCGCCGTCAGGATCACCGGACCCTTGGGCTTGGCGACCTTCGGCTTGGCCGGGGCCTTGGCTTTCTCGGCCGGGGCCTTGGCCTTTGCGGCCGGAGCTTTCGCTGCCTTCGCCCTTGCGGCCGGAGCCTTTGCCGGCGCCGCCTCGGCCACCTTTTCCGGGGCCGCCATCAGCGCGACCGGAGTGGCAGCGGGGGCAGCGGCGGGCGCCGCAACCACCGGATCGGCGGCAGCCGCCTCGGGCTTCGGGGCCGGCGCCGCGGCAGGCGCGGCCGAAGCCGCCGGGGTGGCCACGGCAGGAGCGGGCTGCGGCGCGGCGGCACGGGGCGCGGCAGGCGCCGACGAAGCCCCCCAGGGCATCCCCGTCACCAGCCCGGCGATCAGGAACACGACACCACCGATCGCCACCGCGGGCGTCCAGTCGAACTGGCCGATGACCTTGGCCACGCCAAAGGCGACCAGGCCCATGCCTGCCGCAATCACCCAGCCGCCCAGCCAGGGCACATTTCTGTTCGGTGCTTCCGCCATCTCGTGTCACGCCCCCGTTGTGCAGGCCCCAAGCGGGCCCGGTTCCGCCTTATTCCTCTCCTCTTGCGACGCGCTCGGCCTCGTCGGCCGTTCCGCCAGCCGCCAGCACCTTTGCCTGCGCCACCCATTTCTCGCGGGTCGCGCGGCCCTTGAAGCCTTCCAGATTGTCGTCGACCCAGGCCAGCTCGGCCTCGGTCCAGGCGGCGATCTGGTCAAAGTGGAAGAAGCCCAGGCTGTTGCACAGGGCTTCAAGCTTGGGCCCGACACCCCAGATCATCTTCAGGTCGTCGGCCTTGCCCTTGCGCGGTGCCTTCAGCACCTTCGGCTTGGCAGTCTTGACCGCGGGGGCCGAAGCCGGGGCCGCAGCGGCGTCGACTGCCGCCTTGGCGGCGCGGGCCTTCGCCTCGGTCGCGGGCGTCACCGGAGCCTTGGCGGCGGGGATCTTCGCGGCGGGCGCCTTGGCCGGCTTTGCCGAACCGCCCAGCCAGGGCGTGCGCAGCGGCACTTCGGTGCCGTCGATCCGCTTGACGCTGTCGCCGATGTCGACGGCCAGCTGGGCGCTGGCGTTGTACTGCCGCTTGCCCGATTCAAAGTCCTTGAGACTGGTCAGCCCGGTCACCGGCTCGGCCGCGTAACGGCCGTTCTGCGGCCCCGGAACCGGCACCTCGCCGGCCGAGAACCGCCCGATCAGTGCACGCAACTTTTCCGCTGTCAGATCCTCGTAGTAGTCCTTGCCGATCTGGGCCATCGGCGCATTGGCGCAGGCGCCCATGCATTCGACCTCTTCCCAGCTGAACTTGCCGTCGGCCGACAGGGTATGCGGGGTCTTGGCGATCAGCTCCTTGCAGACCGCGATCAGCTCTTCGGCGCCGCAGATCATGCAGCTGGTGGTGCCACAGATCTGCACATGCGCCACCGACCCCACCGGGGCCAGCTGGAACATGAAGTAGAAGGTCGCCACCTCAAGCGCACGGATGTAGGCCATGCCCAGCATATCGGCGACATGCTCGATGGCGGGGCGGGAAAGCCACCCCTCCTGTTCCTGGGCGCGCCACAACAGCGGGATGACGGCGCTGGCCTGACGGCCGGCAGGATACTTGCTGATCTGGCCCTTGGCCCAGTCCAGGTTCGCCGGCGTGAAGGCAAAGCTGTCGGGTTGGGTGTGGTGCAGGCGGCGAAGCATCAGGAAACCCCGGCGAAGATCAAGGGAAGAAAGGGCACCGCGACCGGCAGCACCGGCAGCAGAAGCATCATCAGAAGCGGGGCGCCGACGCCGATCACCGGTCGATCTCCCCGAACACCACGTCCATGGTGCCGATGATGGCCGAGACGTCGGCCAGCTGGTGGCCCTTGCAGATCCAGTCCATGGATTGCAGGTGCAGATAGCCCGGCGCGCGGATCTTGGCGCGGTAGGGCCGGTTGGTGCCATCGGCCACCAGATAGACGCCGAACTCGCCCTTGGGCGCCTCGACCGCGGCGTAGACCTCGCCGGCGGGAACGTGGAAGCCCTCGGTGTACAGCTTGAAGTGGTGGATGAGCGCCTCCATCGAGGTCTTCATCTCGGCCCGCTTCGGCGGCGTCAGCTTGCCGCGCGCCAGCACGTCGCCCTTTTCCACCCGCAGCTTGGCGCAGGCCTGCTTGATGATCCGGGTCGACTCGCGCATTTCCTGCATCCGGCACAGATAGCGGTCATAGCAGTCGCCGTTCTTGCCGACCGGGATCTTGAAGTCGAATTCGTCGTAGCATTCGTAGGGCTGGCTGCGCCGCAGGTCCCAGGCCAGGCCCGAGCCGCGCACCATCACGCCGGAATAGCCCCAGTCGAGGATATCCTTTTCGGTGACGATCCCGATATCGGCATTGCGCTGCTTGAAGATGCGGTTTTCGGTCAGCAGGGTGTCGATGTCGTCCAGCACCTTGGGGAAATGATCCGCCCACTGATCAATATCGTCGATCAGTTGCGGCGTCAGGTCCTGGTGCACGCCACCGGGGCGGAAATAGGCCGCGTGCAGCCGCGCCCCGCAGGCGCGCTCATAGAACACCATCAGCTTCTCGCGCTCCTCGAAGCCCCAGAGCGGCGGCGTCAGCGCGCCCACGTCCATGGCCTGCGTGGTAACGTTCAGAAGGTGGTTCAGCACCCGCCCGATTTCCGAGTACAGAACCCGGATCAGGCTGGCGCGGCGCGGCACCTGCACGCCGGTCAGCCGCTCGATCGCCAGGCACCAGGCATGTTCCTGGTTCATCGGCGCCACATAGTCCAGCCGATCGAAATAGGGCAGGTTCTGCAGGTAGGTCCGGCTTTCCATCAGCTTTTCGGTGCCACGATGCAGCAGGCCGATATGCGGATCGCAGCGCTCGACAATCTCGCCGTCGAGTTCGAGCACCAGGCGCAGAACGCCATGCGCGGCCGGGTGTTGCGGGCCGAAGTTGATGTTGAAATTGCGGATGCGCTGCTCGCCGGTCTCGAAATCGGTCGAGCCGTCGTCATAGGAGTTGCGCCGGATGTCGCCGTCCATCATTTCGCAGCCTTCTGATCGCCGGGCAGAATGTATTCCGCGCCTTCCCAGGGGGACATGAAGTCGAACTGCCGGTATTCCTGCACCAGCTTGACCGGCTCGTAGACCACACGCTTCAGCGCCTCGTCATAGCGGACCTCGGTGTAGCCGGTGGTCGGGAAATCCTTGCGCAGCGGATGGCCGCGGAAACCGTAGTCGGTCAGGATGCGGCGCAGGTCGGGGTGGCCGCTGAACAGGATGCCGAACATGTCGAAGATTTCACGCTCGAACCAGTTGGCGGCCGGGAACAGGCCGGTCAGCGAGGGCACCATCTCGTCCTCGCGCACCGCGACCTTCACCCGGATGCGCTGGTTGCGGTACATCGACAGGAAGTGAAACACCACGTCGAACCGCTCCACCCGCTCGGGGTGGTCGACGGCGGTGATGTCGACCAGGGTCGAGAACCGGCAGGACGCATCGTCGCGCAGGAATTCCGCCAGGCTTTCCAGATGCGCCAGGTTCGCCGTCACCGTCAGCTCGCCAAAGGCGACGGCGGTGGCCTGCACCGCATCGGCCTTCTTCAGCGCGATCGTCGCGCCCAATTCTTGCAGGGCTTCGCTCATCATCTCACCAGGGTGCCGGTGCGGCGGATCTTCCGCTGCAGTTGCAGGATGCCGTAAAGCAGCGCCTCGGCCGTGGGCGGACAGCCGGGAACGTAGACGTCCACCGGAACGACACGGTCGCAGCCGCGCACCACGCTGTAGCTGTAGTGATAATAGCCGCCGCCGTTGGCGCAGGACCCCATCGAGATCACATAGCGCGGTTCCGGCATCTGGTCGTAGACCTTGCGCAACGCCGGAGCCATCTTGTTGGTCAGCGTGCCGGCCACGATCATCAGATCCGACTGCCGCGGGCTGGCGCGCGGCGCGGTGCCAAAGCGTTCCAGGTCATAGCGCGGCATCGAGGTGTGCATCATCTCGACCGCGCAGCAGGCCAGGCCGAAGGTCATCCAGTGCAAGCTGCCGATGCGCGCCCAGTTGATGATGTCCTCGGTCGAGGTCAGCAGGAACCCCTTGTCCTGCAACTCGCGGTTAAGCGCCTGCACGGCGACCTCGTGGTCGCCGCCCGCCGTGTTGGCCCCCGCCATCACTCCCATTCCAGCGCCCCCTTCTTCCATTCATAGGCAAAGCCGATCGTCAGGACGGCCAGGAAGACCATCATCGACCAGAAGGCCAGCATCGAGATCTCGCCGAAGGCCACCGCCCAGGGGAACAGGAACGCCACCTCGAGATCGAAGATGATGAACAGGATCGACACCAGGTAGAAGCGCACGTCGAACTTCATCCGCGCGTCGTCGAAGGCGTTGAAACCGCATTCATAGGCGCTGACCTTCTCGGGGTCGGGATTGCGGACGGCTAGCACCGCGGCGGCAAGGATCAGGACAAGGCCCAGACCCACCGCAATCGCAAGAAGAATGAGGATGGGCAGATACTCTCGGAGAAGCGATTCCACGAGATGCTCCTTCAGCTGGCAACAGGCGAGCTGCGGACTTTGGTCGCCCGCTTCAACTCTCCGGCCCCGTTTACTCCGCCCCCTTGGCGGGGTCAACGCATGGGGGGCGGAAAAGCGACCGGCAAGGGCCGGGAAAGCGCAGGATGTATGCGATGGTGTGCCGCACCCAGGGTCGGCGGGGAACGCACGGCCTGCGCAGCAGATGCCCGAGTCGCTGCCGGCCGGCATTCCCGCCTTGACGGCCCATCCCGCGGCCCGTTCAGTGGCGCCGATCGAAGCGGAGCCTTGTCATGCCCCTTTTCACCCGGACCCGCGCCGCCCTGGCGGCGCTTGCCACCATCGCCGCCCTGCCCGCCCCCGCCGCCGCCGAGTCCTGCGGCGTCGACCGCATGGCGGTCGAACGCCGCATCGCCGCGCTGGAGCAGAGCTACAGCCTTGTGCTGTCGGACATTTCCTGTGACCTGCCGCAGCTGCCCGCGCATCTTCTGATGTGCGACGCCGCCGAAGCGGCGGACGACACGCTGTGGCGCATGGGGCGGCTGGACGACCTGGCCTGGGTCCATGCGGTGGAAAACGCCACCGGCCAGCAGGTCGACCCAAGCGATCCGCCGCGCGACACCGACTTCATCGCCACCCGCGATGCCTGCACCGAGACGGCCTGCCTCTGCGCGGTGCTGGTCGACCATACCAATGCCAGCCTGGGCGGCACCTCACCCTACCCGCAATAGGCCCGCGCCCCGGATGTGCCGCAAGGACAGGGCGGTGAAGCAATGGCCGCCTTCGGCGAAGTCTTTCCTCTCGTCGTCGCGCAAGGCGCTCCTCCTCGGCTGATGGGGGGCCAGCCCCCCAAACCCCCCGGGGTACTTGCACCGGACTGAAGGGGCATGGGCTTCATTCTGGTGAAAATACCCCGGGGAGCTCGAGGGGCAGGGCCCCTCGTCAGGCGACATCGGCCACCGGGACCGACGCCAGGGCAAAACGAAAAAGGCT
>JAGPCN010000076.1 GCA_018058035.1 Fuscovulum sp. | reverse complement strand
GCAGACCCGCGTTTCGGGCGGCAGGGCGGCCAGCCTTTGCAGGGATACCCACATCTCGTCGGCGGTGCCCTCGAACAGCCGGCCGCAGCCCGCGGCCATCAGGCTGTCGCCGGTCAGGACCAGGCCGCTGGCCGGGAAGTGAAAGGCGATGTGGCCGCGGGTGTGGCCGGGCACGTCGATCACCGCGCCGACCTCATCCCCCAGGGGCACGGCATCGCCTTCGCGCAGCGCGCGGTCCAGGGGCGGCAGGCGGTGGGCATCGGCGGCGGCGCCCCAGACCTGCGCCCCGCCGGCCCGCAGCTCGGCCACGGCCTGGACATGGTCGTCGTGGTGATGGGTCAGCAGGATCAGGTCCAGCCGCCAGCCGCGCGCGGCAAGCGCCGCCTTGATCGGCGCGGCCTCGGGCGCGTCGACCAGCGCGGTCGTGCCGGTGACGGCGTCATGCAGCAGGAAGGCGAAGTTGTCGGCCAGGCAGGGCACGGTGACCAGTTCAAGCGCCATGGTTTTTCCTGCTTTGCTGGGTAAGATGCGCCCGACCTTGGCCCGAAGGACCGGACTTCGCAATGCACCTTGATGTGCTGGACCTGCGCAACTTCTATTACCGCACGCAGCTGGGCCGGGTGGCGCAGAGGGCCATCCGCGACCAGGTGGTGCGGCTGTGGCCGCCGGCGGCGGGGCATACGGTGGCGGGCTTCGGCTTTGCGGTGCCGCTTCTGCGCCCCTACCTGGCCGACAGCCGCCGGGTGATCGGGCTGATGCCGGGGCCGCAGGGGGTGATGCCCTGGCCCGCGGGCATGGAGAACGTCAGCGTGCTGTGCGAGGATACCTCCTGGCCGCTGCCCACGGGGCTGGTGGACCGGCTGGTGCTGATGCACGGGCTGGAGACCAGCGAACACCCCAGTGCCGTGCTGGAAGAGGCGCACCGCGTGCTGGGGCCGGGGGGGCGGGCGCTGTTCGTGGTGCCGAACCGGGCGGGCCTGTGGTCGCGGCGCGATGTCACGCCCTTTGGCTTTGGCCGGCCCTATTCCGGCGCGCAGCTGGAATCGCAGCTGCGCCGGCACGGATTCACCCCCGAACGCAGCCTGACCGTGCTGCATGTGCCCCCCTCGCGCGCGCCGTTCTGGCTGCGCACGGCCGATTTCTGGGAACGGCTGGGCCGCCGGCTGCCCTGGCTGTCGGGCGGCGTGCTGATGGTCGAGGCGTCGAAGCAGGTCTATGCCCCCACCCGCGGTGGCCTGGGCGCGGTGGTGAAGAAGCCGCTGAAGGTGCTGGAGGGGGTGCGCGGAACGCCGGAACCGGCCCTGGGGCGGGCCGCGGCGGGCATGCCTGCCGGCATGCCTGCCCGGACGCCCGCCCGAACGGTAGCGCAACCAGCGACGAAATGACGTCCGGCAGGGTCAACAATCGGTGACCAACCCGGTTGCGGGGTAGCAAAGGCTCTGCTAAGGACGCCCGCGATAACGGGATTGATGGGGCTTTCCTGCCCATGGCCGGTGTGCCGTGGTCCGGTGTGGTGAAGCCCGCGACATGGGAAGGGAAGACGTGTCCGAACCAGCTTCTGTCTCCACCGGCATTGCGGCGCGCTACGCCTCGGCGCTGTTCGACCTGGCCCGGGAAGAAGGCGCGCTGAAGGCGTTGGAAGCCGATGCCGAGGCGCTGAAGGCCGCGCTGGCCGCCAGCCCCGATCTGGCCGCGATGATCGCCTCGCCGGTGATCAGCCGCGGCGAACAGGGCGCGGCCATGGCTGCCGTCGCCGCCAAGATGGGCCTGGGCCGGCTGACCGCCAGCACCCTGGCCCTGATGGGCGAAAAACGCCGCCTGTTCGTGCTGCCGCAGTTCCTGAACGAACTGGCCGCCCGCATCGCCGAAGAAAAGGGCGAGATCACCGCCGAGGTGACCTCGGCCACCGCGCTGTCGGCGGCGCAGGCCAAGAAACTGGCCGAGACGCTGAAGGCCAAGGTCGGCAAGACCGTGAAACTGAACACCACCGTCGATGAATCTCTCATCGGCGGACTTATCGTCCGCTTGGGCTCGACCATGATCGACACGTCGGTCAAGGCAAAGCTCGCAGGACTCCAGAATGCCATGAAAGAGGTTGGGTGATGGGAATTCAGGCTGCCGAGATCTCTGCGATCCTGAAAGAGCAGATCAAGAACTTTGGCAAGGATGCCGAAGTGGCCGAAGTCGGCCGCGTGCTGTCGGTCGGTGACGGCATCGCCCGCGTTCACGGGCTGGACAACGTCCAGGCCGGCGAGATGGTCGAATTCCCCGGCGGCATCCGCGGGATGGCGCTGAACCTCGAAGTCGACAACGTCGGCGTCGTGATCTTCGGCTCGGACCAGGACATCAAGGAAGGCGACACCGTCAAGCGCACCAAGTCCATCGTGGACGTGCCGGCGGGCGACGAGATGCTGGGCCGGGTCGTGGACGGCCTGGGCAACCCGATCGACGGCAAGGGCCCGATCAAGACCAAGGAACGCCGCGTCGCCGACGTGAAGGCGCCGGGCATCATCCCGCGCAAGTCGGTGCATGAACCGATGGCCACCGGCCTGAAGGCCGTCGACGCCATGATCCCGATCGGCCGCGGCCAGCGCGAGCTGATCATCGGCGACCGCCAGACCGGCAAGACCGCCGTGGCGCTGGACGCCATCCTGAACCAGAAAAGCTACAACGAAGCTGCTGGCGACGACGAATCGAAGAAGCTGTACTGCATCTACGTCGCCGTGGGTCAGAAGCGGTCGACCGTCGCCCAGCTGGTGAAGAAGCTGGAAGAGACCGGCGCGATGGCCTACACCATCGTCGTGGCCGCCACCGCCTCGGACCCCGCGCCGATGCAGTTCCTGGCGCCCTATTCGGCGACCGCGATGGCGGAATTCTTCCGCGACAACGGCCGTCATGCCCTGATCATCTATGATGACCTGTCCAAGCAGGCCGTGGCCTACCGCCAGATGTCGCTGCTGCTGCGCCGTCCGCCGGGGCGCGAAGCCTATCCGGGCGACGTGTTCTACCTGCACTCGCGCCTGCTGGAGCGTTCGGCCAAGCTGAACAAGGACTTCGGCGCCGGCTCGCTGACCGCGCTGCCGATCATCGAAACCCAGGGCGGCGACGTGTCGGCCTTCATCCCGACCAACGTGATCTCGATCACCGACGGCCAGATCTTCCTGGAAACCGAACTGTTCTACCAGGGCATCCGCCCGGCCGTGAACACCGGTCTGTCGGTCAGCCGCGTGGGTTCGTCGGCGCAGACCAACGCCATGAAGTCGGTCGCCGGCAAGGTTAAGCTGGAACTGGCGCAGTACCGCGAAATGGCGGCCTTTGCGCAGTTCGGGTCCGACCTTGACGCCGCGACCCAGCAGCTTCTGAACCGCGGCGCGCGCCTGACCGAGCTGATGAAGCAGGCCCAGTATTCGCCGATGACCAACGCCGAAATCGTCTGCGTGATCTTCGCCGGCACCAGCGGCTATCTCGACAAGGTTCCGGTGAAGGACGTGGGCCGCTTTGAAGCGGGCCTGCTGAACCACCTGCGCACCAAGGGCAAGGCGCTTCTGGACGACATCACCAAGAACGACCGCAAGGTTGCGGGCGACCTGGAGAAAGCCATCCGCGCGGAACTGGACGCCTTCGCCAAAGACTTCGCCGTTTGATCGCCCTGAAGGAGTAGGCAGATGCCCAGCCTGAAGGACCTGAAAAACAGGATCGGAAGCGTCAAGAACACGCGGAAGATCACCAAGGCGATGCAGATGGTCGCCGCCGCGAAACTGCGCCGCGCGCAGGAAGCGGCCGAAGCCGCGCGCCCCTATGCCGAACGCATGGGGGCGGTGATCGCCAGCCTGGCCGCCGGCCAGGGCGACGGCGGACCGCGTCTGCTGGCCGGAAACGGCCGCGACCAGATCCACCTTCTGGTGGTGATGACCTCGGAGCGCGGGCTTTGCGGCGGGTTCAACTCGTCCATCGTCAAGCTGGCCCGCGCCCGCGCCAACGAACTGGCGGCACGGGGCAAGACGGTCAAGATCCTGACCGTCGGCAAGAAGGGCCGCGAGCAGCTGAAACGCGACTGGGCACAGGCCTTCGTCGGCCATGTCGACCTGAGCGAGGTCAAGCGCGTCGGCTATGCCAACGCGCAGGGCGTCGCGCGCGAAGTCATGGCGGCCTTCGAGGCCGGCGAGGCGGACGTGGTGACGATCTTCTACAACCGCTTCCAGTCGGTCATCGCCCAGATCCCGACCGAACAGCAGATCATCCCGGCCAAGTTCGAAGGCACCGGCGCCACGGCGCTGTATGACTACGAACCCTCGGAAGAGGCGATCCTGGCCGACCTGCTGCCGCGCGGCGTGGCGACGCAGATCTTCACCGCCCTCCTGGAAAATGGCGCCTCGGAGCAGGGCGCGCGGATGTCCGCCATGGACAACGCGACCCGCAACGCCGGCGACATGATCAACCGACTGACGATCCAGTACAACCGGAGCCGTCAGGCCGCGATCACCAAGGAACTCATCGAAATCATTTCGGGCGCCGAGGCGCTCTGACGAACCCGGAGTAAACACAGATGGCAAAAGCCCCGAAAGCTTCCGCCGCGGCCGCTGGCGCCGGCAAGGTGACCCAGGTCATCGGCGCCGTTGTCGACGTGCAGTTCGAAGGCGCGCTGCCGGCGATCCTGAACGCGCTGGAAACCACCAACAACGGCAAGCGCCTGGTGCTGGAAGTCGCCCAGCACCTGGGCGAGAACACCGTCCGCTGCATCGCCATGGACGCCTCGGAAGGCCTGGTCCGCGGCACCCCGGTCAAGGACCTGGGCGCCCCGATCTCGGTCCCCGTGGGCGACGCCACCCTGGGCCGCATCCTGAACGTGATCGGCGAGCCGGTCGACGAAAAGGGCCCCGTGGTCGCCAAGGAAACCCGCGCCATCCACCAGCCCGCCCCGGCCTTCAGCGAGCAGGCGACCGAAAGCCAGGTTCTGGTGACCGGCATCAAGGTCATCGACCTGCTGGCCCCCTATGCCAAGGGCGGCAAGATCGGCCTCTTCGGCGGCGCCGGCGTGGGCAAGACGGTTCTGATCATGGAACTGATCAACAACATCGCCAAGGTTCACTCGGGCTATTCGGTGTTCGCGGGCGTGGGTGAACGGACCCGTGAAGGCAACGACCTTTACCACGAGATGATCGAATCGGGCGTCATCAAGATCGACGACCTGACCGCCTCGAAGGTGGCGCTGGTCTACGGTCAGATGAACGAACCCCCGGGGGCGCGTGCCCGCGTGGCGCTGACCGGCTTGACCCTGGCCGAGCAGTTCCGCGACCAGTCCGGCACCGACGTTCTGTTCTTCGTCGACAACATCTTCCGCTTCACCCAAGCCGGTTCCGAAGTGTCGGCGCTGCTGGGCCGCATCCCTTCGGCCGTGGGCTACCAGCCGACGCTGGCGACCGACATGGGCGCGCTGCAGGAACGCATCACTTCGACCAAGGCTGGCTCGATCACCTCGGTGCAGGCGATCTACGTTCCGGCCGACGACCTGACCGACCCCGCGCCGGCCACGTCCTTCGCCCACCTCGACGCCACGACCGTGCTGTCGCGTGCGATCTCGGAGCTGGGCATCTACCCGGCCGTGGACCCGCTCGACTCGACCTCGCGTCTGCTGGACCCGGCGGTCATCGGGCAGGAGCACTATGATGTGGCCCGTTCGGTGCAGGGTATCCTTCAGCGCTACAAGTCGCTGCAGGACATCATCGCCATCCTCGGCATGGATGAACTGTCCGAAGAGGACAAGCTGACGGTGGCCCGCGCCCGCAAGATCCAGCGCTTCCTGTCGCAGCCCTTCGACGTGGCCAAGGTCTTCACCGGCTCGGACGGCGTGCAGGTTCCGCTGGACAAGACCATCGCGTCCTTCAAGGCGGTGGTGAACGGCGAATACGACCACCTGCCGGAAGCCGCCTTCTACATGGTCGGCGACATCGAAGAAGTGAAAGCCAAGGCCCAGAAACTCGCCGCGGCTGCGGCGTAAGGAGCGGACATGGCAGGAAATCTGCAATTCGACCTGGTGTCCCCTGAACGGCGGCTTGCCTCTGTCCAGGCGACCGAGGTGCAGATCCCCGGCGCCGCCGGCGACCTGACGGCGATGGAGGGGCACGCCCCCACCATCACCACGCTGCGCCCCGGCATCCTGCGCGCCGTCTCGGCCGGCGGTGCCAAGGCCTATGTCGTCACCGGCGGCTTCGCCGAGATCAGCGCCTCCAGCGTCTCGGTCCTGGCCGAACGCGCGGTGCCGCTGGACGAGGTGGACGCGAAGCTGATGGATCAGCTGATCGCCGACGCCTCCGAGGCGACTGCAGTTGCCGTCGACAAGGACGCCGCCGACAAGGCCATGGCCGACCTTCTGGCGATGAAGGCCGCCGCCGGGTTCTGACCCGCGCGCAAGGTTCGGAAAGGCCCCGCCCGCCGGGGCCTTTTCATTTTTCTTTCCTCATTTCGCCCTTATCGGGCAGTATTCGCCGCGTGATGTGGAGAATTCCGACATGAAGCGCCTCGGCCCCAGCATCGGCATCCTGCAAGGATCGCGCGTGCTGTTCTCCGATTTCGCCGATGGCGGCATGATGTGGACAGGCAACGGCAACCGTGAAAGCCGATTTCTGGTGTCCTTCAAGCCCCCGTTCCGCGAGCCGCCGGCGGTGACCGTGGGAATCTCGATGTGGGACATGGACCACAAGACCAACAGCCGCGCCGACATCACCGCCGAGAACGTCACGGCCAAGGGCTTTCACATCGTCTTCCGCACCTGGGGCGACACCCGCGTGGCGCGCATCCGTGCCGACTGGCTGGCGATCGGATCGGTTCGCGACGACGACGACTGGGACGTGGTCTGACCCGAGGGGCAGCCTTGCCCGCAAGGGCGGTCCGGTCAGGCCGCCCTTCGCACCAGCCGGCCCGCGACCGCCCAGCAGGCCACCGCCACCAGCGCCCCGGCATAGCCGTCGACCGCATAGTGCCAGGCCAGCAGCACCGACCCCAGCCCGATCACCGTGGCAAAGCCCGCCAGCGTCCAGCCCGCCGCCCGGCCCAGCCGGAAGCCGTAAAGGGCCATCAGCACGCTGGTCGCCACATGCACCGAGGGAAAGGCCGAGATCCCCTTCAGCCCGTCGGGCTGCACATAAAGGCCCCAAAGCCAGTCCTGCACCGGCAGCACCGACACCGGCGCGACGGCCGCGTGGTCGGCCAGTGCCGCCATCAGCGGCGCGAATTCGCTGCCCAGCCCCAGCCGCTCGACATAGACCGGCCCGGCCGAGGAAAACAGCGTCGCCAGCACGTTGCCGCCCAGCATCCAGGCCAGCACGAAGGCCAGCAGGAACTGCATCCGCGCCAGGCGGTCGGTGCGAGCGAAACAGGCGAAGAACAGCACGAACATCGTCAGCGACAGCCAGAAGTTGTAGGCCCCGGTGACCAGCGTCAGCACCAGCGGATGCCCCAGCACCGCCTGCAGCGCCGCGCCGGGCGCCAGGCCGAAGTGCAGTGCGCGGTCCGCCGCCGCCAGCGCCGGATCCCAGGCAAAGGGCTGGATCGCCGTGATCAGCCCCTTGGTCTGGGCAAAGGCCGCCAGAAAGACCACCACCAGCCCCAGGGCCAGCGCGGTATCGGCCAGACGGTCGCGGTCGGTGACCACCGCCGCCAGGTCGGCCTTCAGCCAGGCCGCCCGGTTCGCGGGCCGCGCTACCCGCTGCATGTGCCAAAACCGCAGCCCCAGCCCGAAATAGACCATGATCGGCAGCATCCCGGCAAAGCTGATGGCCATAGCGGCAAAGCCTTCGCCCGCCAACTGCGGCGCCAGCAGCTGTTTCAGCACCACGGCCGCCCCGGCATGCAGCCCAACCAGCGTGGCCAGCAGCCGATGCCGCACCAGTGCCCGGCCGAAGGCGGCGCGCCAGGTTCCGTCCGTGCGGACATCGGTCTGGTGGGCGGTGCTGTGCATTCCGGCTCTCGCGCGAAGGGGTTTTCGGCGCGCAGGATGCCCGGCCATCATGGCCGCAAGAGGGCGGAAACGGCGCCCGCAGGGGGCGGGCGTCAGGCCCGGGTGTAGAAGCCTTCGTAGATCGGCACCAGGGTGTCGGTCTCGAACAGGCTGCTGACGGACATGCCGCCCCAGATGTTCAGGATGGCCTGGGCGAACATGGGGGCGGTGGGCACCACGCGGATATTCGCCGCGCCGCGGACCTTGTCGCCCTGCTCGATCGAATCGGTGATCACCAGCGATTTCATCACCGAGTTCGTCACCCGCTCGACCGCGGGGCCGGACAGCACGCCGTGGGTGATATAGGAATGGACCTCGGTCGCGCCGGCCTCCATCAGCGTCTCGGCCGCCTTGCACAGCGTGCCGGCGGTGTCGCAGATGTCGTCGACGATGATGCATTTCTTGCCGCGCACGTCGCCGATGACCGTCATCCCCGCCACCTCGCCCGCCTTCTCGCGCCGCTTGTCGACGATCGCCAGCGGCGCGTTGATCCGCTTGGCCAGTTCGCGCGCCCGCGCCACCCCGCCCACGTCGGGCGAGATCACCATCAGGTCCTGCATCTGGCCCTTGAAATTGTGTTCGATGTCCAGCGCGAAGACCGGGCTGGCGTAAAGGTTGTCGACCGGGATGTCGAAAAAGCCCTGGATCTGGGCCGCGTGCAGGTCCAGCGTCAGCACGCGGTCGACGCCGGCCGTCTCGATCAGGTTGGCAACCAGCTTGGCCGAAATCGGCGTGCGCGCCTTGGCGCGGCGATCCTGGCGGGCATAGCCGAAATAGGGGATCACGGCGGTGATGCGGGCGGCACTGGACCGGCGCAGCGCATCGACCATGATGAGCAGTTCCATCAGGTTGTCGTTCGCCGGGTTCGAAGTCGGCTGGATCACATACATGTCCTCGCCGCGGACGTTCTCGAACACCTCGACAAAGATCTCCTGGTCGTTGAAGCGCTCGACCCGCGCCTCGACCAGGTTCACGCTCATCCCCCGGTGCACCGACATCCGCCGGGCGATCGCCTTGGCCAGAGAAAGGTTCGCGTTCCCCGAGATCAGCTTCGGTTCGGTGATGGCGGGCATGAAGGGCTCCGGAGTTGGCAGCGGATTCGGATGCCGGGGGCTTAGCACCGGGGCGGCGATTGGCAAAGGGGGCGCGACGCAGAAGACGAGGCCTGCGGCAGTAAGGCCCGGCCGGGCCCGGCGATGGCTTGATTCCGGGTCCCGGCCCGCGCTATTGCGGCCGGGTTGCGGAATGGATCCATCATGCCCGAAGACCTGATCGCCGGCCACTTCACCCCCTGGCGCAGCTGGGATCGCGGCGGCCCCCGGCCGGTGCTGGCGCTGCATTGCAGCCTGGCGCATTCAGGGGCCTGGGCGGGCCTGGCCGAACGCCTGCACGGCGTCACGGTGACTGCGCTGGACCAGCCGGGCCACGGCCGCGCCGCCGATTGGGACGGGCAGGAGGAGATCCACGCCCTGACCACCCGTATCGCCATCGGGATGGCCGAGACGCTGGGCGGTGGCGGGCCGGTCGACCTGTTCGGCCACAGTTTTGGCGGCACGCTTTGCCTGCGCATCGCGCAGGAGCGGCCCGACCTGGTGCGCAGCCTGATGCTGGTCGAGCCGGTGGTCTTTGCCGCCGCGCAGGGAACGCCCGCCTATGCCGAGTTCCGCGCCGGGCATGAAGAGATCGCCCGGGTGCTGGCCACCGACCGGACGCGCGGGGCGGCGATGTTCCACGCCGCCTGGGGCACCGGCGAAGCGCTGGCAGACCTGCCCGAGCGCTCACAGCGCTACATCCTGGACCGCATCCACCATATCCCGGCCCAGAACCCGGTGCTGCTGGATGACGCCGCGGGGCTGTTGCGGCCGGGCGGGCTTGAGGGCATCGCGGTGCCGGTGCTGCTGGTCGAAGGGGCCGACAGCCCGCCGGTGATCGACGCGGTACAGGCGGCCCTGGCGGCACGGTTGCCGCAGGCGGCGCGGATGATCGTGCCCGGGGCAGGGCACATGGTGCCGATCACACATCCCGACCTGGTGGCGCGGGCGGTTCAGGCGCACCTGGACGCGGCCTGAGAGGCAGCCGATTTTCGCGCGAAAATCGGGACGGAAATCGCGCGATTTCCGGCTGCGTCCTAACCCGCGCGCCCGAAGGCCTGAAGGAAGCGGTCGACATCGGCTTCGGTCGTGGACCAGCTGGTGACCAGCCGCGCGCCCTCGCGGCCGTCGGGCAGGGTCCAGTCGTAATAGACCGCGCCCGCGGCCTGCAGCCTTGCATGGGTGCCAGCGGACCATTCGGGAAACATCATGTTGGCCTGCACCGGGTGCTTCTGCGTCACGCCGTTGCGCCGCGCCAGGCCTTCGGCCAGCCGCGCGCCCATGGCGTTCGCCTGGTCCGCCAGCCGCAGCCACAGACCGCCCTCCAGATAGGCGTCGAACTGGGCCGACAGGAAGCGGTGCTTGGAAAACAGGTGCCCCGCGCGCTTGCGGCGCAGCTCGAACTCCCAGGCCTTCGCGGGGTCGAAGATCACCACCGCCTCGACCCCAAGGCAGCCGTTCTTGGTGCCGCCGAACGAGAGGATGTCGATCCCGGCCTTCCAGGTCATCTCGGCGGGCGTCGCGCCGGTGGCGACCAGGGCATTGGCAAAGCGCGCCCCGTCCAGGTGGCAGGGCAGGCCCTTGGCATGGGCCAGCGCCGTCAGCGCGGCGATTTCCTGCGGTGTGTGGACGGTTCCGGCCTCGGTCACGTTGGTGACGGTCAGCATGCCGGTCTGCAAGGAGTGGACGCCGCCGGCGCCGATGCGGCCCAGCTGCTCTGACAACGCCGCAGGCGTCATCTTGCCATGCGGGCCGTCCACCAGCACCAGCTTGGCCCCGCCGGCAAAGAACTCGGGCGCGTTGCATTCATCCTCGGCCACATGGGCGTGACGGTGGCAGAACACCGCGCCCCAGGGCGGGGTGACCAGCGCCAGCGCCAGCGCATTCGCCGCCGTGCCGGTGGCGACCAGGTAGACGGCGGCCTCTGGCGCCTCCAACACCTCGCGCACCCGGTCGCGGACCCGGTCCATCAACGCATCGGCCCCATAGCTGCGCTGGTAGCCCTCGTTCGCGCGGGCCAGCGCGGCCATGATCTCGGGCGCCGCGCCCGAGGTGTTGTCGGAGGCGAAGAACATCAGGGCGTCTCCTCGATGATGTAGTCTTCCCAGTCCTCTTCGGGGATGGAATGTTCGGGCACCGTCATGCCGCGCACCGAATTGCCCGAGGCATGGGTGCTTTCGGGATCGCCGGTCAAGAGCGGGTGCCAGTCGGGCAGGGACTTGCCCTGCCACAAGAGCTTGTAGGCGCAGGTGGCGGGCATCCAGTAGGCGACCTTGGGCAGGGTCTTCGGCGTCAGGAACACGCATTCCGGCACGAAGCGGCGGCGGTTCGCATAGTCGGTGCAACGGCAGGTGGCATCGTCCAAGAGCCGGCAGGCGATGCGGGTATAGGCGACCTCGCCGGTGTCCTCGAACTCAAGCTTGTTCAGGCAGCACTTGCCGCAGCCGTCGCAAAGCGCCTCCCACTCGGCGGGGGTCATCTGCTTCAGGGGAACGGTTTCCCAGAATTTGGGGCGCAGGTCTGTCATGCGGGGCAAGGTGCGTCGGACCGGGAGAAAAGGGAAGGGCCGGGGACACGATTTCCGCGCGGAAATCGGTCCGGAAATCGCGCGATTTCCGGTTCCTCAGGCTGACAGGATGGCGCGGGCGCGGGCGCAGTCGTCCTGCATCTGGGCGATCAGGGCGGGCAGGCCGTCGAACTTCATCTCGGGGCGCAGGAAGTCGACCAGCGCGACTGACAGGTGGTGGCCGTAGAGGTCGCCCTTGAAGTCGAGGAGGAAGGTTTCCAGGTTCGGCACCTGGCCCGCGAACATTGGCCGCACGCCCAGGCTGGCGGCGCCCTTGTAGCTGCCCGCATGCGGGCCGCTGAGCACGTCGACCTTGACGGCATAGACGCCAAAGCGCGGCAGGTGCAGCCCGGTCAGGGCCATGTTGGCCGTCGGGTAGCCCAGTTCGCGGCCGCGCTTTTCGCCGTGGATCACCTCGCCCTCGATGCGGTGCAGGTGGCCCAGCATCGCTGCGGCGTCGCGGGGGTGGCCCTCGGCCAGTGCCTGGCGGATCGCGGTCGACGACACCTCGCGCCCGCCGATCGCGACCAGCGGCGCGATCGTGGTGGCAAAGCCGAAGCGGTCGCCCAGGGTGGCCAGGTCCTCGGCGCGGCCGCGGCGGCCCTGGCCAAAGCAGAAGTCGGCGCCGACCACGACATGGGAAATGCCCAGGCCCTCGGCCAGCACGGTGCGGGCGAAATCCTCGGGCGACAGCGCGGCCAGCGCCTTGTTGAACGGCAGCTGGAACAGGTGCTGCACACCCAGCTTGGCCAGCCGGTTGGCGCGGCTTTCGGCGTTCATCAGGCGAAACGGCGGCGCGTCGGGCTGAAACACCTGGCGGGGGTGCGGCTCGAAGGTGATGATGCCCAAGGGCGCGGCCCCGCGGGCCAGGTCGATCACCGACTGGTGGCCAAGATGAAGGCCGTCAAAGTTGCCCATGGCACAGGAAGCGCCGCGCGCCGCCGGGTCAAGCCATTGCCAATCCTGATGAATCTGCATCCGCGCCCTTTTCGGGGCGCCCCTGCGCCCGTCAGTCGAACTTGCGGCTGGGCGCCAGAACCAGCGCCTCGCCCTTCAGGACGACGGTTTTACCCACCGACGCCCAGGTTTCAAGGGTCACCCGGCGTTTTGCGTGGTCGATGGCCAGAACCTTGACCTCGGCCGTCACCCGGTCGCCGGGGCGCACGGGGGCCATGAACTTGAGGGATTGCCCCAGGTAGACGGTGCCATGGCCCGGCAGTTGTTCCCCGATCACGGCGGAAATCAGCCCCGCGGTCAGCATGCCATGCGCGATGCGGCCTTCAAAGATCGTGTCCTGGGCGTAGGAATCGTCCAGATGCACCGGGTTGCGGTCGGTCGAGACCTCGGCGAACAGCTGGATGTCGCGGTCGGTGACCTCCTTGGTCAGCGACCGGGTCATCCCGATCTCCAGATCCTCGATGCAGATCGTGCCGCGCGGCAGGTTGTGGGTGGTGTCCAGCATCGGTGCGATTCCCTTCATTGCACGGAACCTACCAGATGCTGCGCCGCAGAACAAATCCTTTGCGCAAGAAAAGGTCACGAATACGACATCTGGCGCAATTATGTTACTTCTTCAGCTAACCACTACCGCAGCGCCCCCATGGCGTAAGCGGGCGACAGCTGGTGCTCCTCCAGCCAGGGCGCCAGCAGGGCCGGGTCCGGCCTTGCCGGATCGGCGCCGAAGGCGGCGGCGTCGATGCCGCCGGTGATGAACAGGCAGTCCAGTTCTTCGGCCATGCCGCCCCGGATGTCGGTGGCGATGCCATCGCCGATGCACAGCACCTGGGCCTCGCCCTGCCGCAGCGCCGCCAGGCGGCGGCGGGCCAGGTCGTAGATCGGCGGATGCGGCTTGCCGAAATACAGCGCGCGGCCGCCCATCTGTTCGTAGTCCCGCGCCAGGGCGCCCGCGCACCACAGCCGCCGGTCGCCGAAATCCACCACGATGTCGGGATTGGCGCAAAGCATCGGCAGGCCCAGGGTCTTGCCCAGCAACAGCTCGGCCCGGTAGTCCTGCGGCGTCTCGGTCTGGTCGTCGCGCAGGCCGGTGCAGACGATGCCCTCGGCCTCGCGCAAGGGCACCCGCTGCACGGGCGGCTGGCCGGCGGCCAGCGCCGCGATGTCGGGGGCAAGGTCGGAAAAGAACGGCTCGTCCTTCTCGGCGCCGATGAAGTAGACCTTGCGCCCCACCGCCCCCGACACCAGCGCGAACTGCGCCGCGTCGCCCGAGGTGACGATCAGGTCCCAGGCATCGCGCGGCACGCCCAGCCGGCCCAGTTGCGCCTCGACACTGGACGCCGGCCGCGGCGCGTTGGTCAAAAGCACGACCGTCCCGCCGCCGGCGCGGAACCCCTGCAGCGCCGCCACGGCCGCCGGAAAGGCGGCCTTGCCATTGTGCAGGCAGCCCCAGAGGTCGCAGAACACGGCGTCGTAGCGCGCGCCCACTTCGGCCAGTGATGCGATGATCTCGGTCATGGTCAGCCCTTTCCTGTGCCTGCCAAGGTCTACCGCGCCCGCCGGAAATGCAAAAGGCCGGAGGACAGTTCCCCCGGCCCTCGAATTTTCGTCGAAAATTCGCGCTCTTACAGTTTCAGCGCCGGGATGATCTGCTTTTTCCGGCTCATGATGCCCGGCAGAACCACGGTATCGCCGGTGACCTTGGCCCCGAACGAGGCCTCGGCCATCTGCTTGACCAGGTCGTTCGGCACCAGCAGGGTCGCCTCCTCGCGGATGATATCCACCACGAACAGCAGCACCTGGTCGGCGCCATCCTCTTTCGCCACATCGACCATCGAGCGCATCAGGCTGTCCTTGCGGTCCAGCACCACCTTGGGCGCCGTGGTCTCCAGCACCGAGACGCGCAGTTCCTTGCCGGCGACGTTGTATTCCTTGCTGTCCATGCGCAGCAGTTCGGCGTCCGAAAAGGCGGACACATCCGACTTCGCCTCGAACATCTTCGCGGCCAGGTCGGCGATGCTCACCCCCAGGCCGGCGGCCAGCTTCTCGGCCACGGCGCGGTCATGCGCGGTGGTGGTCGGGCTGCGGAACTCCAGCGTGTCCGACACGATGCAGGACAGCATCGCGCCCTTGATCGCCTTCGGCGCCGATGCCACCGCATCGCCCATCAGGTCGTGCATGATGGTGGCGGTGCAGGCCAGCGGGCGGATGGTGATGTCGATCGGGTTCTTCGTCTTCAGCCCGCCGACCAGCATGTGGTGGTCGATGATGCCGGCGATTTTCGCGTCGTTGACCGAGGCCGGCAGTTCGGCCGGGTTGTTGGTGTCTACGATCACCACGGTATCCTCGGCGCTGACGTCCGCGATGATCGCGGGTTTTTCCAGCCCCCAGTGGCGCAGCACGAAGGCCGCTTCGGTGTTCGGCTCGCCCAGCAACACCGGCTTGGCGGGCGTGCCGGTCTGGCTCAGGTACCAGGCCCAGATGATCGGGCTGCCGGTGGAATCGGTGTCGGGGGACTTGTGGCCGAAGACAAGCGTGGTCATGGGGGTCTCGCAAGGTTGGATTTGCCGCGGCTTA
>JAGPCN010000075.1 GCA_018058035.1 Fuscovulum sp. | reverse complement strand
CATGCCCCGATTCCACCAGCTTCTTCGGCACGATCGACGATCCGGGGAAGGCCATGTAGGTCAGGAACGGCCCGGTCGGCACCGTCAGGGTGAACTTGACGGTCAGCGGATCGACGACATCGACCGAAGCGATGGTTTCGATCTGCGACTTGTAGGAATAGCCGCTATCGGGGGCGCGCAGGCGGTCGAAGGTGAACTTGACGTCATCGGCGGTCAGCGGGTCGCCGTTGTGGAAGGTGACGCCCGCGCGCAGCTTGAAGGTATGGGTCAGGCCATCGGCGCTGGCTTCGTGGCTTTCGGCCAGATCCGGGTAGGGCACGGCTTCGGTATCGACCGACATCAGCGTCGAATAGACCTGCTCGATCACCACATGCGACATGCCCGAAGGCCCAAGCGCCGGGTCGAAGCCGGCCGGGTCGGCCGAGAAAGCCACCTTCAGCACGCCGCCGGACACCGGGGTATCCTGGGCCGCGGCGGGCAGGGGCGTCAGCGCGGTAAGGGCCGCCAGCCCGGCCAGCGCGGCGCTGCCGGCCAGAAGGCCGCGCCGGGTGATCGCCAGGTTCGAAAGGGGTCCGGTCTTGCGCATAGCCTACTCCTGTTGGTTGGGGGAATCGGGGTCTTCGGGTTGGGTGTCCCGAAAGTTGAATTGACTTGAACAGTATTACAGATTTTCATGCCCGCAAGAGAAAACCCGCAAGGGTCGTCGGGCCTTGACAGACCGGGTGCCGTCTTGGCCCAGTGTGTGGCCGGGATGGCGGACAGGGGTGATGTGGATGCGCGATGGACGATAGCCCCCTGGTTCCGGCCGACAGCGCGGCGGTTGACCCTGCCAGCATCGGCGAAAAGCTGCGCCATCTGCGCAAGAAGCAGAAGAAGACCCTGAAAGAGGTGGCCGAACGGGCCGGCTGTTCGGAAAGCATGCTGTCCAAGGCCGAACGCGGGACCGCCATGCCCAGCCTGGACCTGCTGTCCCGCCTGGCCGAAATCGTTGGCAGCTCGATCGCCGAGCTGTTCTCGGACGGCGGCCACCAGACCTGCGTGGTCTACGGCCCCGAAGACCGCCCGGTGCTTGAACTGGGTTCCACATCCCGCACGGGGCGGGCCGTTCTGGAACGCCTGATCCCCTATGAACAGGGCCGCCAGCTGAACGCCAACCTGCATGTGGTGCCGCCCGGCGGCGGGTCGGCCGGGGCGCTGGTGCATGCCGGCGAAGAGGTGGGTTTCGTGATCGAGGGCTATGTCGAGATCACGGTGGACGGCAGGAAGCACCTGTTGGGGCCGGGCAGTTCGTTCTTCTTCCATTCCGTCCTGCCGCACAGCTACCGCAACATCGGCAGCGTGACGGCGCGGATCGTCTGGGTGAACTCTCCGCCCTACTGACGCCCTGGCCCGGCCTAGGTGCGCCGGCGGCGCAGGGCCAACAGCGCCAGCGCCACCACGGCAGTGCCGACGATGATGATGAAGGCGGCCGAGGCGATCGCCGGGCTGATGTTCTCGCGCAAGGTCGAAAACATCTGGCGGGCCAGCGTGCGCTGGTTCGGCCCGGCGACGAACAGCGTCAGCACCACCTCGTCCAGCGAGGTGGCAAAGGCCAGCGCCGCGCCCGACAGCACGCCGGGCATGGCCAGCGGCATGGTGACCAGAAAGAATACCTCGTGCGGGCGGGCGCCCAGGCTTTCAGCGGCCCTCTCGACTCGACCGTCGATCCCGGCCAGCGCCCCGGAAACCGAGATCAGCACGAAGGGAATGGCAATGACGCTATGCGCCACGATCACCGACAGATAGGTGGAGTTGAACCCAAGCCGCACGAACAGCGCCTGCATGCCCACCCCCAGAACCACGGCGGGCACCACCATCGGCAACAGGAACAGGGTGCGGATCTGGGTGGTCAGCACCATCTGTTGCGCGCGCAGCCCCAGGGCCGCCAACGTGCCCAGAAGCGTTGAGACCAGGGTTGTTGCCCCGGCGATGATCAGGCTGTTCAGGATCGCCCGGCTCCAGACCTCGTTGCCGGCCAGTTCGCGGAACCAGCGGTCGGACAGGTCGGGGATCGGATAGGTCAGGAAAGCGCTGGAGGTGAAGGCCAAGGGCAGCACCACCAACAGCGGCGCCACCAGGAACAGGACGACAAGGGTGGCATAGACGGCGCGGGTTGCTTGCATCATCGTCACCTTGCCTGAACCGGATCGCGCGACAGCCGGTTGTAGACGGCATAGAGCAGCAGCGTCAGCACCAGCAGCACCAGGCCGATGGCGGCCGCCATGCTCCAGTTCGCCGAGCCCGTGGCGTAGAAGGCGATGACCGAGGACAGCATCTGGTCCGACGCCCCGCCCAACAGCGCAGGCGTGATGTAATAGCCGATGGCCGCCATGAACACCAACAGCGTGCCCGACACGATGCCCCGGAACGACAGCGGCAGCAGCACCCGCAGAAAGGCTCGCACCGGATGCGCCCCCAGCGAGGCGGCAGCGGTCATCAGGTTGCGCGGCACGGTCAGCAGCACGGTGTAGATCGGCAGCACCATGAAAGGCAGCAGCACATGCGTCATCGCCAGCACCACGCCGAGGCGGTTGTAGATCAGCGCCAGCGGTTCGTCGATGACGCCAAGCGCCATCAGCGTCTGGTTGATGATGCCGTTGTCCTGCAGGATGATCATCCAGGCGGCGGTGCGCACCAGAAGGCTGGTCCACAGGGGCAGCAGCACGGCGCCCAACAGAACCGCCCGCTTCCAGCCGGTGACGGTGGCCGCGATCATCGCATAGGGCAGGCCGATCAGCAGGCAGCACAGCGTGACCAGCGCGGCAATCCACAGCGTCCGCACCAGGATCGTGGCATTGGCCGAGGTGCCCTCGGGCATCGCGGCGATGGCGCCGGTCTTGTCACGCTCAAGGTCCAGCGCGGCCAGCAGGTAGGCATCGGTATAGGCCGAGACATTGGCCTGGATCGCGGCCCAGAACTCGGTCTGGGTCCAGCGGTCGTCGATGCTGGAAAGCTCGATGTCGGGGTTCTCGCGCACCGCGGACACGGTCTTGCCCATCAGCGAGCGGAACCCGGATTTCGACGAATTCAGCCGTCGCGTCACGTCGCCCATCGCCATGTCGTCGGTATTGGCGACGATGTCGGCGCGGAACGCCGCCTGCACCTGAGCCGAGGGCACGCCGGTGCCATCCCAGGCGCCGATCTCGGCCGCGGTGCGGGTCAGCACGCGGGACACCGAGGGGTCAGAGACCGACTGCGTGATCACCGTCAACAGCGGCCAGACGAAGAACAGCGCCAGATAGGCCAGCAGCGGCGCCACCAGGGCAAAGGCGCGCAGGGACCGCCCCGGGATCATGGCGCGATCACCCAGCCGTCGGCGGCGCGGAAGGTCAGCGCGACGCGCGCCCGCTCGGGCCATTCGCGGGCCTTGCGGCCGGTGCGGGCGATGATCTCGCCAAAGGCGGTGGCGATGACGACGCGGACGTGATCGCCCTGATAGATCGAATCCACGATCTCTCCGGCCAGGCTGTTGTCGGCCTCGGCGGCAGCGCCCTCCTGGATTTCGATGCGTTCGGGGCGCAGCGACAACAGCCCCGCCTCGCCAGCGCGCAGGCCGGCGACGCCTTGGGCGCGGACCATGGTGCCGTCCTTCAGCGCCAGCGTCACCTGGCCTTCGGTCACGGCCTGGACCTGGCCTTCCAGCAGGTTGGTCTCGCCGATGAACTCGGCGACAAAGCGGTTTGAGGGGTGGTCGTAGACCTGCCGCGGGCTGGCGCATTGCTGGATCTTGCCCTGGTTGAACACGGCGATCCGGTCGGACATGGTCAGCGCTTCGTCCTGGTCATGGGTGACGAAGATGATCGTCAGGCCCAGGCGGCGGTGCAGGTCGCGGATGTCCAGCTGCATCTGTTCGCGCAATTGCTTGTCCAGCGCGCCCAGGGGTTCGTCCATCAAGACGACGCGGGGTTCGAACACCAGCGCGCGGGCCAGCGCCACGCGCTGCTGCTGGCCGCCCGACAGCTGGCTGGGCAGGCGGTCGGCCAGGTGGCCAAGCTGCACCATGTCCAGCGCCTTGCGCACGCGCTCGGCGGTGGCGGCCTTGGGTTCGCGGCGCATGTCCAGCGGAAAGGCCACGTTCTTGGCAACCGTCATGTGCGGGAACAGGGCGTAGTTCTGGAACACCACGCCCATGTTGCGCTTGTGCGTCGGCAGCGTGTTGATTTCCTTGCCGTCCAGCAGGATCGACCCGGCGCTGACCGATTCGAAGCCCGCCAGCATCATCAGAAGCGTGGTCTTGCCCGACCCCGAGGGGCCCAGAAGGCTGACGAATTCGCCCCGCGCGATGTCGAGGTTCAGGTTCTCGACCACGCGGACGGCGCCATAATCCTTGGTGGCGTCCCGAAAGCGGATGAAGGGTTCGGACACGATCTCTCCTGCGGCGACTTCAGGCGCGGTCTACGGGATCGACGACCGGCAATTCCGACCGGCTGGCCCGTTACAGGTGAGGATGGGCCGGCCCGGCGGGGGTGCCGCCGGGCCGGCCCGAACGGGTTACTGGGCCACCCAGGCGTTGAACCGCTCGGTCAGTTCCTCGGAATTGTCAACCCAGTAGTTGACATCCAGGTTCAGCGAGACGGCCAGGTTGTCGGCCTGCGTCGGCAGGTTGACGCCCAGTTCCGGGGCAATCATGTCGGCCGCGGCCTTGACCGGCAGGCCATAGGCGATCTTGGCGGGCAGCTTGGACAGGTTCTCGGGTGCGTTGGCGAAGGCGATGAAGTCCATGCCGGCGTCCTTGTTCTCGGCCCCGGCCAGAACCACGAAGCTGTCAACGGCATAGATCGACTCGTTCCAGACCAGCTTCATGTTGGTGCCTTCGGTCTGGTTCAGGCCGGTGATGCGGCCGTTGTAGACCGAGGACATCACCACGTCGCCGGTTTGCAGCATCGACAGGGGCTGCGCGCCGGCTTCCCACCAGACGATATGCTCGCGCAGCGCGTCCAGCTTGGCGAATGCGCGGTCGACGCCTTCGGGGGTGGCGAGCGTGGCATAGACGTCTTCCTTGGCGACGCCATCGGCCATCAGCGCCGCTTCCAGCGCGTATTTGGCGGTCTTGCGCAGGCCGCGCTTGCCCGGGAATTTCTCGACATCCCAGAAATCGGCCCAGCTTTGCGGCTGCGCCTCGGTCAGCTTGTTGCCGTCATAGGCGATGGCGACCGACCACACGATGTGGCCCGCGCCGCAATCCGACGCGCCGCCGGGGATATAGCTGTCCTGGCCGCCCAGCTTTTCCCAGTCCAGCTTTTCGAAGATGCCGTCGGCGCAGCCCAGGGCCAGTTCCTCGGCCTCGACCTGCACGACGTCCCAGTTGGGCTGGCCGGCCTTGACCTTGGATTGCAGCACGCCGTAGCCGCCTTCCCAGGCTTCGTCCAGCACCGGCTTGCCCAGCTTTTCGGCGAAGGGCTGGAAGAACAGCTCGCGCTGCGCGTCCTGGAAGGTGCCGCCGAACGACACGATGGTCAGGTCACGCGCCTGCGCCGCGCCAGCCGCCAGGGCCAGGGCGGCCGTGCCGGCGGCCAGGGCCATGCGGAGATGGGTCAGTTGTTTCATGGAATCCTCCTTGCTGTGTTTATTGCCGTGTTCAGTTCTGTTCGACGCGGAAGGCCGCGGCGCGGCGGTGGCCCTCCAGCCCTTCGGACGCGCTCTGGCGGATGGCGGGCATCGCCACCTGGGCGATGGCATCGTCTTCCAGCCATTGATGCGTGCAAATCTTGACATAGGCGCCCACCCAGAGGCCCCCGGTATAGCGCCCCGCCGCCATGGTCGGCAACGTGTGGTTGGTGCCGATGCACTTGTCGGAATAGACGACCGATGCATTCTCGCCGATGAAGAGCGACCCGTAGGACGTCAGCTTCAGCGCCATGGCCTTGGCGTCGCGGGTATGGACCTGCAGGTGTTCGGCGGCGATCCGGTCGGAAACGGCGATCATCGTCGCCTCGTCGGGAACCACGATGATCTCGCCATAGTCGCGCCAGGCCACGCCGGCGACATTGGCGGTGGACAGGCCGGGCAGCTGGCGTTCGATCTCGGCCAGCACGGCTTGCGCCAGGGCGGCATCGGTGGTGATCAGGCCGACACGGGTGCGCACGTCATGTTCGGCCTGGGCCAGAAGGTCTGTGGCGATCATGCGGACATTGCCGGTGTCGTCGGCCAGGGTGTAGATTTCCGACGGGCCGGCCAGCTGGTCGATGCCCACCGGGCCGAACACCTGGCGCTTGGCCTCGTTCACGAAGGCATTGCCGGGACCGACGATCTTGTCGCATTTCGGGATGCTTTCGGTGCCATGCGCCATCGCGGCGATGGCCTGTGCGCCGCCGACGCGAAAGATGCGGTCGGCGCCCGACAGATGGCAGCCCGCGATCATCGCCTGATGCGCGTTCGGCGGCAGGCAGGCGATCACCTCTTTCACCCCGGCGACGCGGGCCGGCACGATGGTCATCACCGGCGCCGACAAGAGCGGATAGCGCCCGCCCGGCACATAGCAGCCGACCCGGTCGATCGGGATGACGCGGTGGCCCAGATGCACGCCGGGCAGGGTTTCCACCTCTAGCGGCAGGATCGTGGCCAGTTGCGCCTTGGCGAATGCGGTGACGTTGTCGATGGCGAACTGGGTGTCCGCGCGGGTCTGCGGGTCCAGTGCGGCGACGGCGGCCTCGCGCTCGGCCAGGGTGACCTCCAGGGCGCCGACCTCGGCGTTGTCGAACTGGCGGGAATAGTCGCGCACGGCGGCGTCGCCGCGGGCCGAGACCTCGGCGATGATGGCCTTGACGGTCGCCTCGACCGCCGAATTGTCGGTGATGGCGTCGCGCAGCGGCGCCTTGGCGCGGGTGATGCGGGCTTCCAGATCTGCGGGCAGGGTGGTCATGAGGCCGTCCATGTTTCGGGATTCGAACGCGCCAAGTCTGGGCGCGAAGGGGGGCGTCCGACAATTGCCCGATCTGACGCAGGTCAGTATACTCACCAAAAGAGCCATGTCAGGGGTTGCGCATGCCAAACATAGGCCGCCATCTGCGCGAGTTGCGCCGCCGCCGCCAGCTAAGCTCGCGCGAGTTGGCGGCGCGCGCGGGGGTATCGCATTCCACCATCTCGCTGATCGAGCGCGACAAGATGAGCCCCTCGATCGACACCCTGGGCGCGGTGGTCGATGCCCTGGGAACCACCCTGGTCGAGTTCTTCACCGGCCTGCGCGGAACCCGGGCACACAGCCCGGTCTACCGCCCCGAAGACCTGGTAGAGATCGGAAACCCCGAGGAAATTTCCTATCGCGTGATCGGCTTCAACCACCCCGCCCGCAAGATGCAGGTGCTGGTCGAAAGCTACAAGCCGGGCGGCGACACCGGGGCGATCTTTTCGCATGACGCGCAAGAGGCCGGGCTGGTGCTGGAGGGCCGGATCGAGCTGACGGTGGGCGACCAGGCCTGGGTGCTGGAGGCGGGTGACGGCTATTACTTCGACAGCAACAGCCCGCACCGCTTTCGCAACCTGGGCGCCGGAATGGCAAGAATAATCAGCGCCATCACCCCGCCCAGCTATTGACCGGCGCCGGTTGGGCAAGGCAGCTCAGCCCGCCCTGGGCAAAGCCGGGGGCCGTGGCAGGGGTCGGGCTCCCCGATCCGGGTATCTGGCGGTCAAAGCGATGAAATCGCCGCGCGCAGGGTGACGGCCGCTTCCTGGATGTCGGCCCGCATCGCCGTGGCCGCGGCGTCGCCATCGTGCCGCCGGATGGCCTCGGCCACTTCGGTGTGCCGCAGCCGGCCGGTCTTGGACAGGGCCCCGCTGCGGACGATGCTGAGAAGCGGCCCGTAGCGCATCCACAACAGCTCGATCATGTCGACCAGGTGATCGTTGCCGCAATGCTGGTAGACCGCGAAATGGAACTGCTGGTTCAGCCGCAGGTAGGTCTTCATGTCTTCCTGCGGAAGAACCTGCGACATCGCCTGGTTGATCTGCTCCAGCTCTTCGGGCAGGCCCGGCGGTGCAAGCTGCGCCGCCAGCCGGGTCGCCTCTCCTTCCAGGTTCAGCCGCAGCGGCAGCAGCGCGTCCAGCCGCTGCATCGTCGCCTCGGGCACCCGCAGCGACCGCCGCGGCAGCGCCTCGATCGCCCGCGCCGCCACCAGGCGGTTCGTCGCCTCGCGCACCGGCATCTGGCTGGTTCCGAAGGCCGCCGCCAGTTCCGGCAGCGTCACCCGTTGTCCGGGCGTGAACTCGCCCATCATGAACGACTGTTTCAACTCGCCGAAGACATAGTCGAGGTCCGAGATCGGGCGTCGTGTCTGAAAGGCCGGCAGGGTGGTGGAACTGGGTGGCACTCGTTCGTTTCTCCATCGGGCCCGGAGGTCGCGCGACCGGTCAGGGTGGGGCGTCGGGCAGGACCGGCTTCAATCGATGCGACATTTCGGCAGTCAAGACAACGGCCGGCAGGAGACTCAGAATACTCGCGCCCGACCTGAAATCAAGGCTTGATCAGATATCAGGAATCATGATCTGATCAGATATCATCTGTTCAGCGGAGCACCAACCTTGTCCAAGTCGCCGCGCGAGTTCACAGACATCACGTCGGTTGCCGTTGTCGGTGCCGGGCTGATCGGGTGCAGCTGGGCGGCCCTGTTCGCAGGGTCCGGGCGGCCGGTCAGGGTGTTCGACACCCGGCCCGACGCCGCGCGGGCGCTGGACGAGTTCTGGGCCGCGGTGGCGCCCGCGCTGGTGGACCTGGGCCTTGCCAGGCCGGGGCAGACGCCGCAGTTCCAGGTGACCCGCGATCTGGCCGAGGCCGTTGCGGGCGCCGATTTCATCCAGGAATGCATCCCCGAGCGGCTGGACGAAAAGCTGCGGCTTTACCGCGAGATCGAGCCGCATATGGCTCCGGGGGCGATCCTGGCCACCAGTTCTTCGGGGCTGAAGCTGACCGACCTGCAGGCCGGGCTGGCGGACCCGGGCGGGCTGATCATCGCGCATCCGTTCAACCCGCCGCATCTGGTGCCGCTGGTCGAGCTGTACGGCAACGACCGCACCGCGGCCGGCGTGCTGGACCGCGCCAGCCGGTTCTACGAAAGCTGCGGCAAGGTGACGATCCGGCTGAAGCGCGAGGTGCTGGCCCATGTCGCCAACCGCCTGCAGGCCGCGCTGTGGCGCGAGGCGATCCATCTGGCCGCCACCGGCGTCGCCAGCCTGAAGGACATCGACACCGCGATCTGGGCCGGCCCCGGCCTGCGCTGGAGCATCATGGGCCCGCACCTGCTGCTGAACCTTGGTGGGGGCGAGGGGGGCTTGCGCGCCTATTGCGAGCAGTTCCGCGACAGCTACCACATCTGGTGGGACGATCTGGGCCAGCCGAAACTGGACGAGGCGACCATCGCCACTTTGGTCGACGGCCTGCGCGAAGAGATCGGAGACCGCGACTATGCCGCCCTGCGGCGCGAACGCGACGCGAAGCTGATCGCCGTCCTGCGCGCCCTGAATGACGTCACCCTTCCCGCCCCAACCTGAGGCAGCCCCTGCCGGCACCAAGGACATAGACCCATGAAACGCAAAGTTGTTCTGACCTGTGCCGTCACCGGCGATGGCCCGATCCACCCGAAATTCCCCGACTATCCGAAAAGCCCGGCCCAGATCGCCGCGGCCTGCCTTGAGGCCGCCGCCGCCGGCGCCTCGGTCGTGCATATCCATGGCCGCGACCCGGTGACCGGGCTGGGCGACCGCTCGCCGGCTGTCTTTGCCGAGATCGTCCGCCTTGTCCGCGCGCAGAACACAGAGATCGTGATCAACCTGACCACCGGCATGGGCGCCACCTTCGTGCCCGATCCGGCGAACGAGGCCGTGGCGCATCCGACGACCGATGTGGCCACCGCCGAAGACCGCGTGCGGCATGTGCTGGAGAACCGGCCCGAGATCTGCACGCTGGACGTTACCACGATGAACCTGGAAGGTGGCATCGCCGGCGCGCCCGACTGCATCTTCATGAACACGCCGGGCACCCTGTCGCGGATGGCCGCGCTGATCCGCGGTGCCGGCGTCCGCCCCGAGATCGAGGCGTTCAACCCTGGCGACATCCTTCTGGCGCGCAAGATGATCGCCGAGGGCGAGATCGCCGAGCCGCCGCTGTTCCAACTGTGCCTGGGCGTGAAATGGTCGGCGCCCGCGGATGCGCGCAGCCTGATCTACATGCGCGACCTGTTGCCCGAGAACGCGATCTGGAGCGCCTTCGGCGTGTCGCGCCACCAGATGGAAATCGTGGCGCTGTCAACCGTGCTGGGCGGCCATTGCCGGGTGGGGCTGGAAGACAACATCTATCTGGAACGCGGTGTCTTTGCCACCAACGGCCAACTGGTGGACCGCGCGGCGCGGATCATCCGCGACCTGGGCCGCGAGGTCGCCACGCCGGATGAGGCGCGCGAGATCTTGGGCCTGTCGCGGGCCGGCGGCGCCGCGGGCCGGGCGGCGGAATAGCCATGGCCGACCCGCTGGCCCTGACCTCGATCGTGGCGCACCAGTGGCAGTGCGACCACTTCGGCCACCTGAACTCGCGCCACTATGCGGCGGCCTTCGACGATGCGCTGTTCATCTTCTGGGGCCGCCTGGGGATGGTGCCGCCGGCCCTTGGCCAGCCCGGCGTGATGCCGGTCACGGCCGAGCTGAAGATCAGCTATCGCAGCGAGGCCGGCACCGGCACCGTTGCGCGCCTGACCGGTCGGCCGCTGCGGGTGGGGACCAAATCCGCCACCCTGGCCTTCGAGATGGCCGAGGAAGGCAGCGGCCGCCTGCTGGCCAGCTGCGAGGCGGTCGAGGTGTTCTTTGACATGCAGGCCCGCGAAAGCCGGCCGATCCCCGACCCGCTGCGACAGGCCCTGACCGGCCTGTTGCCGCAGAACTGAGCCGGCCGAGCGGCCGGGCAAAGGAAAGAAGCCGCAATCGCTGATCAGATATCAAACAATTTGACAGATCGGCGGCGCCGGACTTACGCTTCAAGGGACAGAGTCCGGACCGAACGAGAGACGACGAAGACCAGAGACAATGGCAACAGGGATGGACGACATGGCACAGAAGACGACGGCGAATTTCACCAGACGGAATATCCTGCGCACGGGCACCGCGGCGGCCTTTGGCCTTGCCGCCCCCGGACTGATCGCAACCCGGGGCCTGGCGCAGGAACCGGCCCGCATCAAGATGGGCATGGTCAACCCGCTGGAAGGCGAATGCGCGCAGTGGGGCATTCCCATCGTGCGCGCGGGCCAGATGTGGGCCGACGAGCATAACGCCGCCGGTGGCATCCTGTGCGGCGACGGCGAGAAGCACATGATCGACTATTCGGCCTACACCAACGTCTGCTTCTACCCGAACGAGGAACTGACCGCCTTCCGCAGCGCCATCCAGCAGGACGGCTGCAAGTACATGTTCCAGACCTACACGCCGGCCTCGCGCAAGGCGATTGCGCGGATTGCCACCGAAAACGGCGTGCTGACCAATTCCTACGGCGGCGGCTTCATGAGCCCCGATTTCCCCTATCTGATGGGCGGTCTGACCGGCTCTCCCACGGCCTTCCTGGGGCTGGTGTCGCATGTGCTGGAACAGCACCCCGAGATCAAGCGCGTCGCGCTGATGTTCACCGACAACTCCTTCGGGCTGGCGGGCCAGGCCTATACCGAAGCGGGCTGCGCGCCCTATGTCGAAAAGGGCGCCATCGAGATCGTCTACAACGAACTCTTCGACCCCAACGCGACCGACTTCTTCCCGCTTCTGGGCGCGGTGATGGCGACCAAGCCGGATGCGATCTTCTATTCCGACCTGCCCCCCGGCAAGCAGGCGATCCTGTTGGAAACCGCAGAATCGCTGAAGTTCACCGGGGTCTGGATGTCGCATTCCTGGGACCTGCCGCAGATCGCGCAGCGGGTCGACCTGGCGGCGCTGGAGGGCCGGGTCTACGGCGGCTTTGGCGTCGACGCGATGGAGCCGACGTTCTCGAAGCGGGCGCATGACATGTACCAGTCCTACGTCAGCCAGTTCGGCGAAGGCGAATGGATCGGCTTTGCCGGCCTGACCTATTCGGCCATGGTGACGCTGGACCAGGCCTTCGCGCAAAGCCCCACCATCGAGCCGAAGGATGTGATGGAAACGCTGTATGCGATGAAGGAAATCGACCACCCGATCTATGGCAAGTCGGGCTGGTCGGGTGCCGACATCTTCGGCGTCGACCACCACCTGCTGACGCCGACGCCCAAGTACGTGATCACCAAGGGCGGGCTGGGCCTGTCCGGCGTGGTGAACGACCACGACTGGTGGGAGGAACACAAGGCCGCCGCGCTGCCCGTGCTGAAGGCGCGCGGCATGACGGAAACCTGAGGCCGCGCACCCCGCGCGTCCAACCCCCATTGGCAGGCCGCAAGGCCTGCCATCCCGCTTCCCCGACACATGACGGAGTTTCCGATGGCCAGAGATGACATCCTCATCCCGCCCTACAAGACCGCGCTCTTCGCCGAGCCCATCCGCCCCGACGAGATCGCCGGCCTGCCGGGCGCGCTGGACAAGGGTGTCGAACAGGTCGACCCGGTGACCTTCTCGGTCGTCCATGCCCGGATCGAAGGCATCATGACCGAGATGACCGAGACCATCCTGGCCACCGCGCGCAACCCGATCCTGCATGGCGCCAAGGATTTCACCTGCTGCCTGCTGGATACGTTCGGCGCCTCGATCCTGTCGATGGTCGACTGCATCCCGGTGCATGTGGGCACCATGAGCCCGCCCCTGCGCTTCATCATCCGGGCCTTCGGCGACGACATCCACGAAGGCGACGTGTTCCTGAACAACGCCTCTTACGCCGGCAACAGCCATGTCGGCGATTTCACCATGTTCGCGCCGATCTTCTTCGAGGGGAAGATCGTCGCCTGGGCCTGCTCCAAGTGCCACCTGCTGGACATCGGCGCGCACCTGCCCACCAGCATGGACCCCTTCGCCAAGGACATCTACGAAGAGGGCATGCACTTTCCGGCGGTGCGCCTGTGCCGCGACCACAAGCCGATCACCGACCTGGTGCGCTTCATCGCCTACAACTTCCGCTATCCGCAGCAGTGGCATGGCGATTTCCTGGCGCAGCTGTCGTCGCTCTGGGTCGCGGAATCGCGGGTGATCGACCTGTGCAAGCGCTTTGGCTATGACATCTTCAAGGGCTGCCTTGCGGAATCGCTGCGCTATGGCGAACGCGCGATGCGCGAGGAAATCGCCAAGCTGCCCAAGATCACCGTCACCGAGACGCTGAAGACCGAATGCTTCAAGGGCTACATCGACGAACCGCTTGAGTTCAAGATGACCCTGACCATCGACCCGGAAGGCGGCTGGATCGACTTCGACTATTCGGAAATGCCCGACCAGATCGACTTCAGCTACAACCTCTCTTATGCGACCTGCCGCTGCTCGGCCATCCAGGGCACCCTGCCGATCCTGTCGCCGGACCTGCCCTACAACAGCGGCGCGCTGGACCGCATCCGGGTGAAGCAGCGCGAGGGCGCCATCGCCGGCATCCCGCGCTGGCCGGTGGGAACCGAGGTCGCCACCGTGGGCCTGAACGACGAGGTGACGAACCTGGTGTTCAAGACCTGGGCCAAGGTGCTGCCGCACCGGGCGCTGGCGGGCATGGGCGAACACCCGGCCGCCAACCACACCGGCGCCGGAGTGGACCCGCGCAAGAACAACCAGCCCTACGGCCACCTGCATTACCTGGCCGCCAGCGCCGCCGGTGCGACCGAGGGCTTTGACGGCCTGCCGCACATGTTCGGCCACTGCATCATGGGCAACATGGGCTATGAATCGCTGGAGATTCACGAACAATCCCTGCCCCGCATCATCTGGGAGGTGAAGGCCGAGCCGGACTCCGGCGGTGCCGGCAAGTGGCGTGGCGGCATTTCCATGTCGCACCGGTTGCAACCCATTGGCCACGACATGCAGCTGATCTACTGCGGCACCGGCCACACCTGGCCCGCCTTCGGCCTCTTTGGCGGCGCGGGCGGCACGGTGGCCGACCACTGGCTTCTGGATGCCGAAACGCAGGCCGTGGAAGAGCATCTGGAGAACATGGGCGAGACGATCTGCCACCGCGACCAGCACTGGTACGCCAAGACCGGCGGCGGCGGCGGCTTTGGCAACCCGCTGGAACGCGACCCCGACAAGGTGCGCGACGATGCCCGCGACGGCTTCATCTCGCTGGCCTCGGCGCGCGATGTCTATGGCGTGGTGCTGGACACCGCGCCGGAACTCTTCGCCGTCGATCAGGCCGCCACCGCGGCGCTGCGGGCCACCATGGCCGCCGCGCGCCAAGCCCAGTAATAGGATCCAAAGCCATGAAATATCGTATCAGCGTGGATGTCGGCGGCACCTTCACCGACCTGACCATCGCGGATTCCGCCTCGAACACGCAACTGGGCAGCCACAAGTCGCCCACCACGCCCGAGGACCGCTCGGTCGGCATCCTGAACTGCATGGGGCTGGCGGCCGAAGGCCTGGGCCTGTCGCTTGAGGGCCTTCTGTCGCAGACGTCGGTGTTCTGCCACGGCTCGACCACCGCCACCAACACCATCATCGAGATGAGCGGCGCCAAGACCGGCCTGATCTGCACCCGCGGCACCAAATACGTGCTGTGGCGCGGCGAGGGCCGGCGGCAGACCATGTTCGACTACAAGATGGAGCCGAACCGCCCCCTTCTGCGCCCCTACCTGTGCCGCGAGGTGACCGAACGGATCATGTCGGACGGCACCGTCCTGGTGCCGCTGGACGAAGACGAAGTCCGCGCCGAGGTGCGGCAGCTGAAGGCCTGGGGGGTCGAGGCGATTGCCGTCTGCACCATGTGGTCGATCGTCAACGACGCCCACGAACGCCGCATCGGCGAGATCATCGAAGAGGAATGGCCGGGGGTGGACTACTGCCTCAGCTCGGACATCCAGCCGATCATCCGCGAGTATTTCCGCACCTCCTGCGTGGTGCTGAACGCGATGCTCTTGCCCAAGGTCTCGCGCTATCTGCGCAACCTTCAGGGCAAGCTGGAAGATCGCGGCTTCAAGGGCGAAACGCTGATCGTGGTGTCGAACGGCGGCGTGGTGCCGATTGCCGAAGTGGCGAAAAAGCCGGTGTTCATGCTGTTCTCCGGCCCCTCGATGGCACCCGAAGCGGGGTATTACTTCAGCGAGATCG